>CANGML010000094.1 GCA_947454585.1 Comamonadaceae bacterium | reverse complement strand
TTGGCCGAGTGTCAAGACGAAGACCCCGTGCTGCACATCGAAGCCCGCCAAATCAAAGCGCGCCGTCGTGCGGGCGGTGTGGTGTGGTTTGACTTCAAAGAGCTGTGCGGCGGCCCTCGTTCACAAAATGATTATTTGGAAATCGCCAGTCAGTTCCACACGGTGCTGCTCAGTGATGTGCCACTGATGCCCGTGAACAAGGCGGCGGAGGCACGTCGTTTCACGTGGCTGGTGGACGTGCTGTACGACCGCCGCGTCAAGCTGATGATGTCTGCGGCTGTTCCCCCCGAAGCGCTCTACACCGAAGGCCCGATGGCACATGAGTTCCCACGCACGGTCTCGCGGTTGAATGAAATGCAATCGGCGGAGTTTTTGGCGCTTGAGCGTCGCACTGTAGATACGACGCTGACATGAAAGCCTGGTTGCTGATCTTTTTGGCTTGTACTTGCCTGGTGGCAAGGGCAGATGAGGGGCTCGCCACAGAGGAGGCGCGTCAACTCGAACGTGATCGCCTCACCAAAGCACGTCAACAACTTGAAGAGCAATACAACCAAGCCATCACGCGTTGCTATCAGGCGTTTGATGTGAACTCTTGTCGTCTTCAAGCACGTGATCGTCGTATCGATGCCAACAATGTCTTGCGCAAAGAGGAAATCAGCTTCAACAAGTTAGAACGCCAAATTCAAACAGAAGAGGCGAAGAAAAAATTGGCGGACCGCACCAGTGAGGCGGAGCTTCAACGGCTAGAGGCTGAGCGTGCTGAGCGGGTCGCAGCCTCCAAAGAACGTGCAGAGGTCAACGCACAAAAGCAAACCGACCATACCTTGCAGGGCAGCAAGCGTGGCGAGTATGAACAAAAGCAGCGTGAGGCTGCTCAGCGTCGTGCGGATCTGGAGAAGAAAATCCGCGAACGCAGCAAAGAACCAGCAGCACCGCTGCCTGTTCCTGCGCAATGAGCCACCCTTTGCGTGATGTGGTGCTGGAAGCCTTCGCACCTTTAGGGGTGCTGGCCCGCGCGACCGACCATTTCACACCGCGCGAGGGGCAAACCGAGATGGCCTTGGCCGTGGCGGATGTGTTGGCTCAGGGCGGCAGTTTGGTGGTGGAGGCGGGGACAGGCGTGGGCAAGACCTTCGCCTATCTGGTGCCTGCCTTGCTCAGTGGCGAGCGTGTGCTCCTGTCCACCGCCACCAAAGCCTTGCAGGACCAGCTTTATGCACGTGACTTGCCGCGCTTGGTGCAAGCTTTGAATTTGCCCGTACGGCTGGCTTTACTCAAAGGGCGTTCCAGTTATTTGTGCACCCATCGCCTAGAGATGGCGCGGCGCGATACGCAGATCCCAGACCGACATACCGTGCATTTGTTGTCGCGTGTGGAGACCTGGTCACTCAGCACGCGCACGGGGGACTTGGCCGAGTTGCCGGGCTTGGATGAGCGCTCACCGCTGATTCCGTTGATCACCTCAAACCGTGACAACTGTCTGGGCTCGCAGTGTCCCAAATTCAAAACTTGCCATGTGAATGCCGCGCGCCGTGAAGCCCTAGGCGCCGATGTCGTGGTCATCAACCACCATTTGTTCTTTGCCGACATGGCGGTGCGCGAAAGTGGTATGGCTGAGTTGCTGCCTACTGTGCGCGTGGTGATTTTTGATGAGGCGCATCAACTCAATGAGATTGGCGTGAACTTCTTGGGTCATCAACTGGGCACCGCGCAACTGTTGGATGTGACGCGGGACATGCTTGCCACCGGGCTGCAACTGGCCAGAGGGCTGGCCGATTGGCAGGGGGTTTGCGCCACATTCGAGCGGGCTGCACGTGACTTGCGTTTGATGGGCGGCAAACGCAACACTGCAGTGAAATTGCGCTGGACCGATGAAGCCCCAGAGGGCATTCACCCTGGCGCTTGGTCGCAGGCCCTACAAGACGTGGGAGCAGCCTGTGTGCAGGCTCTTCAAGCCCTAGATACCGTGAGTGAAATAGCACCAGACTTTATGCGCTTGCATGACCGGGTCGCAGAGATCGCCAAGCGTGTTGATGCCTTTTTAAGCCCTTGCGCGCCAGATGCTGTGCGCTGGATGGACCTGAGCGCCTCGCAAATGCGTTTGATGGAAGCCCCCCTCGACATTGCCCATACCGTGCGTGAACGCTTGGTCAAATCCCCGATGACACAGGGCGGCGCAGCTGCCCCGGATGACGAGCCGCCTTGGCAAGACGAGGAGCGTACCCCTCCTGTTGAAGACGTGCGCCCTCGCAGCTGGATCTTCACATCGGCCACCTTGGGTGACGACCCCCGGTTGCGTTGGTTCACTGAGCCTTGCGGTTTAGAGTCAGCCACGGTATTGCGGGTCAGCAGCCCCTTCGACTATCCCGCGCAAGCGGCCTTGTTCGTGCCGCGTGACATCGTGCGTCCGAATGACCCCGCTCACAGCAGCCAAGTGGCCTTGATGGCCAGCGAATCGGTGGTTCGCCTGGGGGGACGCACCTTGGTGTTGACCACCACCTTGCGTGCCTTGCGTGCCATTGGCGATGCGATGAAACAGCAGCTCGAAGGGTCATCCATCGAAGTCTTGGTGCAAGGGGAATGGCCTAAACGCCATTTGATGACGCGTTTTCGTGAGGGGGCCTCAGCCGGCGGGCAAGGCTGCGTGTTGGTGGCCTCAGCCACGTTTTGGGAAGGTTTCGATGTGCCGGGCGATGCCTTGCAGCTCGTGGTGATCGATAAATTACCGTTTCCTCCGCCCAACGATCCCCTGGTGGAAGCGCGTAGCAAACGCCTAGAGGCCCAAGGCAGAAGCCCTTTCAATGATTATTTTGTGCCTGAAGCCTTAGTGGCGTTGAAGCAAGGGGCAGGGCGATTGATTCGGACCGAATCTGACCAAGGCGTCTTGGTGGTTTGCGACAACCGCTTGGTCACCACAAGTTACGGGCGGCGCTTGCTAACGGCGTTGCCGCCGATGCGTCAATTGGCTAACGCAGAGGCCTTGGCTCAATCCTTAGAGGCATTGAGCCAAAACGCTATCACCACAACTTCCACCACGACTTCTTAGTGGCCGTGCTTTCGGGATACAGATAGGGCGTGTTGGGGTAGGTGCTTTCAAGGACACGTTTGGTGTCATCGCGCAACTGGTTCAAGCCCAGTTTGTCGTAAGACTGAACCATGATGAACAAGGCTTCTTCCACGGCGGGCACGTCACGGTATTCCTGCACCGTGGCTTGTGCGCGGTTGATGGCTGCGACATAGGCGCCGCGTTTGAAGTAAAAGCGTGCGATGTGGACGTCAGATCGGGCCAGTGAATTTTTGATGAAGGCCATGCGCAAGCGTCCATCTTCGGTGTACTTGGAATTGGGAAAGCGAACGACCAGTTCGCGAAAGGCTTCAAACGATTCTTTGGCTTGCTTGGGGTCACGCTCGGCCAAATCTTGCTCGGCCCATGAAGAAAACAACCCCAAATTCTCATTGAAGTTCACCAGCCCCTTCAGGTAAAGCGCATAGTCGAGCGCAGGGCTGGCAGGGTGCAACTTGATGAAACGGTCGAGTGTGGCCACGGCTTGCACGGGTTCATTGGTTTTGTACTGTGCCCAGGCCTTGTCCAACTGGGCTTGTTGCGCCAAAGGCGTACCAGCAGCACGACCTTCGAGCTTTTCATAAAAGCCGATGGCTTTGTCATAGCCACCAGCGGCCATTTCATCCTTGGCTTCGTTGTAGAGCTTCTCGACGCTCCAATCTTTGGTCGGGTCGTAGTTGCTGTCCGCACATCCTGTGAAAAGAATGGTGCTGATCAGGCCAATGGCCATCCATACCGTCGATAATTTAAGTCGTAACACCACAGGTCAACCTCTTGAAGCAAAGTCAATCCATTCTATCGGCTCAAGCCGCCTCCGACTCACCCACCGTAGCGGATGTTTTGCTCGATGAGCACGTCGAATTGATCGATGGCCCTGAGGTCGAAACGCGGGAATTGTTGATTCCCCATGATTTACACGGTGACCGTTTGGATCGCGCCTTGGCTGTGTTGTTGCCTGAATTTTCCAGGAGCTTTTCGCAGCAATTGCTCAGCGAAGGCTGTGTGAGCTGTGTGCTGCCCACGCCCCGCGTGATGACCAAGGCCTCAGCCAAAGTTCGACTGGGTGAGCGCTACCACCTGATCTTGAAGCCTACCCCGCAAAGTCAGGCCTTCAAACCAGAAAACATCCCCCTTGACGTGATCTACGAAGACGCGGACTTGCGTGTGCTGTTTAAGCCTGCAGGATTGGTGGTCCACCCGGCCCCCGGCAATTGGAGCGGTACCTTGCTGAACGGTCTCTTGGCGCTGGACCCCGAAGCCGTGATGTTGCCGCGTGCGGGCATCGTGCACCGCCTAGACAAGGACACCAGCGGCTTGATGATCGTGGCACGTACACGCCGTGCCATGGATGCCTTGGTGGCCATGATTGCCGAGCGTGAAGTGCACCGCGAATATTTGGCCGTGGCCTACCGCAAATGGAGCGGCACCCCCGTGCGCGACATCGTGGCCGCCATTGGTCGCGATTACCGCAACCGCCTGCGCATGGCGGTGGTGGATCTTGAGCGACTACCGGGCAAAGAGGCCCACACCACCTTTGAGTGCCTGAGCAGCCAGGAAGAAGCCTGCCTGGTGCAATGCACCTTGCACACCGGGCGCACCCACCAAATTCGTGTTCACATGGCCCACTTTGGCCACCCTTTGGTCGGCGATTCGCTGTATGCCGGCCCCATGACCCTGGGGATTGAGCGCCAAGCGCTGCATGCATTTCGCTTGAGTTTTGAGCATCCCATCACCGGTGAACCGCTGAAGTTTGAAGCCCCGTTGCCTGACGACATGGTGAACCTGCTGGCAAGCCTGGGCCTCAAGCGATCGCCGTAAGCCGTTGAAGCGGGCTCCGTTACAATAGGCGTTCACGCTTGTGAAAGCGGTGAGCCCTTTGGCTCTGACTTTGGCGCTGCTTCGCATTGCCTTTACCTGCCTCGAGATGAATTTTCGTAGGCCTTTTCCTCGACCCTTGACCCGGAACTCTCACGATGAACACCGTGGATGCCAAGCGCGTACTTGAGACCGCCCTGATTTGTTCGCACCAACCGATTCAGATTCGCGATTTGCGCGTGCTGTTCTCTGACGCCTTGGGCGCGGACACGATTCGTACCTTGCTCGAAGAGCTGCAGCTCGATTGGGCACAGCGCGGCGTGGCGTTGGTGCAAGTGGCCACTGGTTGGCGCTTTCAAAGCCGCCCCGAGATGCGTGAATTTCTAGACCGCTTGAACCCCGAGAAACCCCCCAAATACTCGCGTGCTGTGATGGAAACCTTGGCCATCATTGCCTACCGCCAGCCCGTGACGCGGGGAGACATGGAAGACGTGCGCGGCGTCACGATCAATTCCTTGGTGCTCAAGCAGCTCGAGGACCGCGGCTGGGTGGAGGTGATTGGGCACCGTGAAACCGTGGGTCGTCCCTCTTTGTATGCCACCACCCGCCAGTTCTTGGATGATTTGGGGTTGGCTTCCCTCGATCAACTGCCCGTGTACGACAGTGCGCAAGCACAGGCCAATGCCTTTGCCCGTTTGGGTGAAGACGACCCATCGCTTCAGTTGAACATGGCGCTTGAAGCCTCCGCCGACGATGCGCCCATTTTTGAACTTTCCTCACCCAGAGACTCCGCCCCAACCGGCGATGACCCCCATGAACACTAAACACCACGATCTGGGTGGCAAGCCAAACGATCCCAACGACGCAAGTCCACCCCAAGACCATGTGCTGGATGACGAGACCGCCTTTGACTTCGAGGATGTGGTCTCGGGCGAGTTCGATGCCGAACTGATACGGGCTGAGGCAGCGCCTGAAAAGCGTGTGTTGCTGCCGCAACCCGAATCACCGAAGCTGCACAAAGTTTTGGCGCAATCGGGTTTGGGTTCGCGCATTGAGATGGAGCGTTTGATTGCAGAAGGTCATGTCCACGTCAACAACGAGGTGGCGCACACCGGACAGCGGGTGCAGTTTGGTGACCAGATCAAAGTCAACGGCCGTCAACTCAAGGTGCGTATCGCGCCGCCACCGCCCCGTGTGATTGCGTACCACAAGCCTGCGGGCGAAGTGGTGACCACCGACGACCCGCAAAACCGTCCCACGGTGTTCCGTCGCTTGCCACGTCTGTATCAAGGCAAGTGGCAATCGGTCGGTCGTTTGGACTTGAACACCGAAGGCTTGTTGCTGTTCACCAGCTCAGGCGAATTGGCCAACCAGCTGATGCATCCGCGCTTTGGTTTGCAACGCGAATACGCGGTGCGTTCGCTGGGCAAGCTCAGCAAAGACCAAAAAGAGCAACTCATCACCGGCATTCAACTCGACGATGGTCCTGCGCAATTTGGCTCTATTGAAGAGGGCGGTGGCGAAGGCTCCAATTGTTGGTACCGCGTGACCATTTCTGAAGGCCGTAACCGCGAAGTGCGCCGCATGTTCGAGGCGGTGGGTCATGCGGTGAGCCGTTTGATTCGTATCCGCTACGGCGCCATGGTGTTACCACGCGGCTTAAAGCGTGGTGCGTTTGTAGAGCTGGGCGAACGTGATATCAGGGCGTTGATGGAAGCAGCAGGCGCTGAGGCGCCGATGCAAAGCGGTCCGTCGCGGCACGACCGCAGCGAGCGCGCCAACAGCCGTCGCCGTGGCAACAGTGTGGGGCCTCGTCCCTCGACACCTCGAGCGGCTGAGGAGCGCAGC
>CANGML010000093.1 GCA_947454585.1 Comamonadaceae bacterium | reverse complement strand
TCACCGGCGTTGTCTGATGTCTTGGAAGCAACTTCCTTGACCATCTGAGCGCCCATGTTTTGCAACTTGTCTTTGAGTTCGATTTCTTTGGCCACAGACACGCCGTCTTTGGTCACGGTGGGGGCGCCGAAAGAGCGCTCCAGCACCACGTTGCGACCCTTGGGGCCCAAAGTCACTTTGACCGCATTGGCCAAAATGTTCACGCCTTCAACCATGCGTGCGCGGGCTTCGCCGCCGAAAATTACGTCTTTTGCTGCCATTTTTAGTATTCCTTAACTAGATTCAAATTTAATCAGTTGAGGACAGAGCAAGCAGGCGCTTTGCGCGTTGCTCGGTCTGTCCCGCAAATCACTCGACTACAGCGAAGAGGTCTTCTTCTTTCATCACCAACAGCTCATCGCCGTTGACTTTGACGGTTTGGCCGCTGTACTTGCCGAACAACACGCGGTCGCCGACTTTCACGGTCAAAGCTTTGAGATCGCCTTTGTCATTGGTCTTGCCTGGGCCGACAGCCAAGACTTCGCCTTGATCAGGTTTTTCAGCAGCTGAGTCAGGGATCACGATGCCAGAGGCGGTTTTTGTTTCGCTGTCGATACGTTTCACGATCACGCGGTCGCCGAGAGGACGAAGTTTCATTGCATCTCCAAATAGGAACTAGGGGTTAGAAAGCAAAGCGCCCACGGGGGTGGACGCTGATTAGCCACTGGCAAGGTGCTGTTAGCACTCCCTGCCATTGAGTGCTAATTTTAGGACAAGTTCGGAGATTTCAAGTCCGTTGGGGGATATTCTAAAAATTGCATTGCAAATGAGAGTGATTCTCAATATAATTGAGTTGTCTTTATATATGGCTTGATGTCCTCATGAAAAATTTAGTTCGCAGTGCTTTCTGGTTAGCCTTGATGTGCGTGTCGTCTGCCCATGCCTCTTTGTTGGATGAAATTCAGGTCTACACCGATGACATCAATCAACCGGGTGAAGTGGGCATGGAAATTCATGTGAACACCACGCCCAAGGGCATCAGGACACCGGGTTACGCGGGCGAGCTGATGAATCACCATGGTTTACGGGTAACCCCAGAAATCTCACTAGGCCTGACGCCCACCATGGATGTGGGCATCTACATCCCGACCGTGCGCAGCGACGACGGCACCTTTTATGCAGCAGGCGCCAAGCTGCGCTTCAAGTGGTTGCCTGTTCAGCCGCACACCCACAACGGATGGTTCAGTGGTTTGAATGTGGAAGTGGGGCAAGTCAAGCCACGCTTTTCTGAATCAGCGCGGTCTATGGAGTTGCGGACCATTCTGGGTTGGAAGGACGATACGTGGCTGTTGGCGGTCAACCCCATCTTTGGTTGGGATTTGTCCCCCGGCTACACCCACGGTTCGCCAGACTTCACCTTGGCCACCAAAGCCTCTCGCAAAGTATCAGATTCGGTGGCGCTTGGCTTCGAGTACTACAACGGTCGGGGTTACTTGAACAACGTGTTACCTGGTGGGCTGCAAGAAAAATCAGCCTTCTTGGTGATGGACTACGAGGGTCAGCCGTTTAATTTCAACTTTGGCATTGGCAAAGGTTTGACCTCGGTCACAGACACATGGACGGTGAAGGCCATCATTGACTACCCCTTCTGATGTGATGGGCCATTCATGATGAATCTTGCACAAGCCCCTTTGCACACGATGTGGCGTGTGCGCCAAATCAAGCCGTCTGCGGCGGCGCCGGAGCGCGCAAGCCAATTGGAGGAAATCGGATTTCTGCCGGGCGAATGGGTGTCCGTCTTAGCGCATGGCTTCCCGGGTGGTGACCCGCTGGTGGTGAGGGTGGGCATGTCCACGTTTGCCCTGCGCAAAGATGAAGCGGTGTGCATCGAGTTGGCGCCGAAAGATGACCATGCGTGAAGTCCAAGTGCATCTGCATCCCACGGGCCCCTTGGCCGCCTTGGTGGGCAACCCCAACTGCGGCAAAACAGCCTTGTTCAATTTGTTGACCGGCAGTCATCAAAAGGTGGCGAACTACGCGGGCGTGACCGTGGAGCGCAAAGAGGGACGCGTGGCGCTGGCCAATGGAAAGTCGCTGCGTTTGTTGGATTTACCCGGCACCTACAGCCTGTATCCGCGCTCGCAAGACGAGCGCGTGACTTGCGACGTGCTTGCGGGACGCGCCGAGGGCGAAAAGCGCCCCGACGTGGTGGTCTGCGTGGTGGATGCCACCAATCTGCGCCGCAACTTGCGCTTGGTGCTCGCGGTCAAACGTTTGAAGCTCCCTGCCGTGGTCGTGCTCAACATGTCGGATGTCGCTGAAAGCCGTGGACTGAAGATCAATGCAAAAGCGCTGTCTGCCGAGCTGGGTTTGCCCGTGGTGACAACGGTCGGCGTCAAAGCGGGGGGTGATCAAGCCTTGCGCGATTGGCTGACTGAGGCGCGTTGGCGCGAACGTCCGCCGCTTGAGTTTGACAACTTGGCCTCCGCACAAGATGAGGATTCGCGCACCTTGGCCGATCATGAGGCGGTGCAAGGCATCTTGCAGCGATTGAATTTGGACCAGCTGGTGCCCGATGAACGCAGCGATCGATTGGATCGCGTGTTACTCCACCCCTGGGTCGGCCCCCTCATTTTGATGGTCGTGTTGTTTTTGATTTTCCAAGCGGTATTTAGCTGGGCCACCGCGCCGATGGACATGATCAAAGGCACGACGGAGTGGACGGCAGATATAGCCCGCGATTACTTGCCCGATGTCTGGTGGCGCAGCCTGTTGATCGACGGCGTGATTGCAGGCGCGGGGGGCGTGGTGGTTTTCTTGCCGCAAATTCTGATTTTGTTTTTCTTCATCTTGATGCTGGAAGAGTCGGGCTATTTGCCGCGCGCTGCGTTTTTGCTGGACCGCCTCATGGGCTCGGTGGGCTTGTCTGGCCGCTCGTTCATCCCGCTGCTCTCGAGCTTTGCCTGTGCCATTCCAGGCATCATGGCCGCACGCACCATCACCAACACGCGAGACAGACTGGTGACCATCATGATCGCGCCCTTGATGACGTGTTCGGCACGCTTGCCGGTCTACACCCTGTTGATCTCTGCCTTTATTCCGCCAACTCAAGTCTGGGGCGGTATTGAGTTGCAAGGCTTGGTGATGTTCGCGCTGTATCTGGCGGGCATCTTGGGTGCCATGGCGGTGGCGTGGGTGCTGAAGGTGCTCACCCAAAGCGGTCAATGCATCCGTCCCTTGATGATGGAGTTGCCCAGTTACCACTGGCCTACCGTGCGCAACCTCGTCATTGGTTTGTGGCAACGGGTGAAGATTTTCATGCGCCGTGTCGGTGGCATCATTTTGGTGTTGACCATTGCGCTGTGGTTTCTGGCCAGCTTCCCTGCGCCACCCGCTGACGCGACCTTGCCGGCGATTGAGTACAGTGCCGCCGGTTGGTTAGGCCATGCCTTGGCTGTGGTGTTTGCGCCGATTGGCTTTAACTGGCAGATCAGCTTGGCTTTGGTGCCTGGCATGGCGGCGCGCGAGGTGGTGGTCAGTGCACTGGGGACGGTGTACGCCCTGTCATCCACGGGCGAACACACGGCAGAGTTGCTCACGCCACTCATTGCACAGCAATGGTCGATCGCCACGGCGCTGTCTTTGTTGGCTTGGTTTGTCTTTGCGCCGCAATGCCTGTCCACCTTGGCCGTGATCAAACGCGAAACGGGCGGATGGAAACTGCCTTTGATCACGGCGGCTTACCTCTTTGCTTTGGCCTATCTGTCCTCTTTCATCGTCTACCGAACGGCACTGGGGATGGGCTGGTAACCCGTTCGGATGGCATGCGTGGAGGGGCTCCACACAAATTATTACCAACCTCTGAGCGTCCTCGTGGACGGATACGCATTTCAAAATAATTTTTTTGAAACCACGAGGACGTCATGAATCAATTGCATCAATGGTTGGCGGCTTGTGTCGACAGTCAGGCGTCAGACTTACATCTCTCCACAGGCATGCCACCTCTGATGCGTTTACACGGCGAGATGCATCGCATGCCCGCAGAGGTATTGGATGGCGAGGCGATCCAAGAGATGCTGCGTAGCGTGATGAGCGAAACTTTGTACGCACAATATGCGCAAGCGCTAGACATTGACTTCTCGTTAGAAATCCCGCAGCTTGGGCGCTTTCGGGTGAATGCGTTTCATCAAACGCGTGGTGTGGCGGCCGTCATCCGCGTGATCCCTGCTCACATCCCCAGCTTGTCAGACATTCATGCGCCGGCCATCGTGACAGATTTGCTGGCGCAGTCGCGCGGCTTGATCTTGGTGACTGGGCCAACGGGCTCGGGCAAATCCACCACGTTGGCGGCCATGGTGGACCACATCAATACCCATATCGGTGGCCATATCTTGACCGTGGAGGACCCGTTGGAGTTTGTCCATATGCCCCAACGTGGTTTGGTGAATCAACGTGAAGTTGGCACGCACACGCACAGCTTTGCCAACGCCCTGCGTTCGGCGTTGCGCGAAGACCCCGACGTGGTGTTGGTTGGCGAGCTGCGTGACTTAGAAACCATACGACTGGCCTTGACCGCTGCAGAAACAGGGCATTTGGTGCTGGCCACCGTGCACACCTCGAGTGCCGCTCAAACGGTGGATCGTTTGGTGGATGTGTTTGCGGGCGACGAAAAAAACATGGTGCGCACCATGCTGTCGGAGTCCTTGCTTGCTGTCATTTCTCAAACCCTTTGCCCGCGACATGATGGCCTGGGGCGTGTGGCTGCCTATGAAGTGATGGTGGCGACACCCGCGATTCGCCATCTCATCCGCGAGGCCAAGGTGGCGCAAATGTATTCCGTGATCCAAACTGGTCAATCGCAAGGCATGCAAACGCTGGATCAGCACTTGCAAGTGTTGCTGCAACAAGACCTTATCTCTGTGGCTGTCGCTCAGTCTTTGATGCGACGTTCAGGGAAGATCTAGGTTTTCCGCAGGGGCTGAAGCGTCGCGTGGCCCGACAAAACCCAACTTGGCTTTGAGCGACTGAGGCTGGCCGGTGATGAGGGCGGCGTAATTGGTGGTGTTGGACAACACTTTTTTCACATAGTCGCGGGTTTCGTTGAAGGGCACGTTTTCGGCCCAGATGGCGCCCTCTAGGACCGGACCCGTGCCATCGTTGGGGGCTCGCCAGCGACGAGAGCGGCTAGGGCCCGCGTTGTAGGCGCCTGCGGCCAAGGGCATGGAACCCTCAAAGCTGTCGAGGACCAATTTCAAATAGCCGGTACCAATGGCGATGTTGGTGTCGCGGTCATTGATTTGATCGGGGGTGAAGCCTGTTAAGCCAATTTTGCGCGCCGTCCACTTGGCGGTAGCGGGCATCACTTGCATCAAGCCGGAGGCACCCACGCCCGAGCGTGCATCGGTGATGAAGCGGCTTTCTTGGCGAATTAAGCCATACACATAAGCGGGGTCTAAGTTGATGGCTTTGGTGCGCACCATCACAGCGTCTTTGTGCGGCATGGGAAAGCGTTGCTCAAAGTCGATGGTGAGTCGTGTTTTTTCGCTGGTGTTGATGCAGCGGTCCCACACTTGGTTGTCGCACGCCAGTTGGGCTGCCGCCAGCAGCTCTCGGTCGCTCATCATGCCGGCCTTGCCTTGGGCGTCCACGAGGTTGGTGGCGTAGTTCCATTCACGCACGCCCTCGCTGCGCAAACCCATGCCTATGGCGTACAAGGCACGCTGCAAAGAGGGGTTGCGTCGTGCGCCCTCTATTTCTTCAGCGCTGAGGCCAGCGGGTTTCGCGGGTAGGGTCACTTTGCGTCCCAGCTCCTCGAGCGCGAGTTGTTCATAAAAGCCGCGCACACCGGCGATGCTCTCGAGCATGGCATTGGCTTCTTGCTGAACTTGCGGCGTCGATTTCTTGCGCGCGAGCAAGGCGCGTGCATGCCAATACACCCAAGTCGGGTCTTTGCGTGCGTCAGCGCTCATGGCGGCAATGCTGGACTCGACCACCGGCCATTTGGGTGTGTTGCCAGCGCGCAAGGCGGCCCGTACTTTCCAGCCCAACATGTCGTCGTTCAAGTCTTTTTCATGGGCAACGCGGGCAAAGTGGGTCAGTGCGTCATTGTCCAAACGCATGGCGGATTGACGACCAATGACGCCCCACACCCAGTGACGTTCTTCGGCGGTCAGGTAAGGCTGCCATTTGTTGCGCATCAGTTTGTCGGCTTTGTCCGCGTCTGTGGTGGCCACTTTGATGAGCGCCATCACCACCAGTTCTTGACGTACTTTTTGGGGCGCAGCGATGTGCTTGGCCAAAAACTTCTCGGCGTTGTTGTAGACGTCGGGCACGGTGTTGGCGATATCCGCTGCCACGATTTGTACCGCATTGCGGGCCGTGCGTGGGCGGTTGTGTTCGACCATCAGCCGGGCTTTGCGCCAAATATCCAGCGCGGTGAATTGTTTGTTGAAGTACAAGCGGTCAGCGGCTAGGGTGCATCCGTCGTCAGCCTCGCGCATGCCCATCCAGTTCTTGCGCACTTCGTCGGCAATCGCAGCGCTGGCTTGGGGTCCTTTTTCGAGCAGCTCAACGGTCAAAAAATAGCAACGCAATTCGCGATCATCACGCATGCGGTAATGCTGATGTTCTTCGCTCAGGGTTGACCAATCGCGCCGTTGGCCTAGCAACAGCAACCAGTCGTTACGCAAACGATCTTCTTGGTAGGTCGAGGGGTAGCGTGCAAAAAAGTTACGCACTTCTTGGTGTGAGGCTTCGTCCAAGCGCGACCTCAACTCCCAGTAGGCCGCCCAGGGCTCAAGCAAGTGGCCTTTGGCTTGGGGCAGTAGTGCGCTCAGGCGTTTGCGGTCG
>CANGML010000092.1 GCA_947454585.1 Comamonadaceae bacterium | reverse complement strand
CGCAAGGGCTACATCGATGGCCGCAGCGCGCGCTTGATGACCGTCACCGTGCGGCCTGGCAAGCCCAATGGCGCTGCCTCGTCGTTTTTCAGCGGCATCATTCGCGAGCCTTTGGCGGGCGAGCCCTCGGTCTGCCCCGTGGCGATGGATGTGTCGCACCCCGTGTCCTCACCGCGTGCCACGGTGGAAGGCTTGATCGCGATTTACGAATGCACACGTGAGGCTTACGGCGGCCGCACCGCCATGAATTTACCGGCCCTCAACGTGACCGTGCAAGAGATGCTGAATGCACTGGAGCGCGTGGCGGGCCCCGCCGCGCGCGCGCGCGTGAGCTTCGCGCGCAACGAGACCATTGCAGGCATCGTGTCGCGCTGGCCCAAAGGCTCGACGGCGGTGCGCGCCAACCGTCTCGGATTGCACGCCGAAAAAACCTTTGACGACATCATTCGTCAATACATTGCCGATGCCCAAGCATCACCCCACGCAACGCAAGCTTTGAAAGGCTACACCCCATGAACCAGATCGATTTAAAAGGCCGCGTGGCCGTCGTCACTGGGGGCGCACAAGGCATTGGCTACGCCACGTCTGAGCGCTTGCTGCGCTCAGGTGCCGCCGTGGTGATGTGGGACATTGATGCCGCCAAGCTTGAAGAGGCCAAAGCCGCCCTCAGCCAAGTGGGCCGTGTGAGCGGCTATGTGGTCGAGCTCACCTCAGACGCAGCCGTGGCAGCGACCACCGCGCAAACGATCAAAGACAGTGGCCAGATCGATATCTTGGTCAACAACGCCGGCATCACCGGCGGCAATGCACCCACCTGGGAGCTCGACCCTGAAGTCTGGCGCCGTGTGATTGAAGTCAACCTGATTGCGCCCTTCCTCACCTGTCGCGCCATCACGCCGCACATGACGGCCCGTGGCTGGGGCCGCATTGTGAACGTGGCCTCGGTGGCGGGCAAAGAAGGCAACCCCAACGCGAGCCACTACAGCGCCTCCAAAGCTGGCGTGATTGCACTCACCAAATCGCTGGCCAAAGAAGTCGCCACGACAGGCGTGTTGGTCAACGCCATCGCACCGGCCGTCGCACGCACAGCCCTGTTCGCGCAGATGACCGAAGCCCACATCGCCTACATGCTGGGCAAGATCCCGATGGGTCGTTTTGTGGAGGTCGAAGAAATTGCCGCGATGATCGCGTGGTTGTCGAGCGAAGACTGCTCGTTCACCACCGGCTCGGTGTTTGACATCTCGGGCGGTCGCGCCACGTACTAACCCTGCGGCGCTACCAACCCAGCGCCAAATGCAGCGGCAAGTAAACCGCCATGCCACCCAGAATCGTCAGCAGCACGTTGCGTTTGGCGTAATAAATCGCCACACCCGCGGCAGCTGCAAACAAGCGGGCATCCAGCCATGTGCCAATCAACTGGCCTTGGCTCATCACAATCTCAGGCACCACCACCGCGGATAACGCGGCGATGGGGGCGTATTGCAAACCTCGCTGCGCCCAATGCGGCAGCTGCCAAGGCTTGCTCGAGATCAAGAAAAAGCTGCGCGACACCACCGTCACGAGGGCCAGGCCGACAATGACCCACAAGGTCCACCCATCGGTGCCGTTGAACCAGTCCATCACGCACGGCCCTCTGGTTGTGAGCTCGGCTGCAAACGCTCCATCGTCAGGCACAAGATGACAGACACGGCAATCGCCGCCACGATGTTGAGTTTCAGGGGCAAGGCGTAGGCCAACACCGCAGCGACACCGGCCACAGCTGAAGCCACAAGCCGCATAGGCGAGCTGGCCAAGGAGCACTGAATGCCCAACAAACACAAGATGCCCGCAAAGCCCAAGCCCCAAGCCGGTGGAATGAAGTTGGCCAGCGCAATGCCCACCAAACTCGCCACCATCCAACCGCTCCAATTCAAGCAGTCGCTGCCCGCTAAGTACGCCTCTTGCGCCAGCCGTTCTTCAGGTGTCTCGCCGGGATGGTGGTAGCGCCGTGTGAACAACACGTAGCTGATGTCTGCTGTGACATAGGCGTGCGTCATGCGCTCCCAGCGCGGCAAGTGCATCAGGAAGGGGCGCAAATGCAAGCTGAACACCACGAAGCGCAGGTTGACGCAAAAGCCGGTCGCCAAAATCACCCACACCGGTGCGCCCGCCACGATGAGTGGAATCGACGCCAACTGCGAGCTGCCCGCAAAGACGATCAGCGTCATCACCAAAGACTCAAACACGCTCATGCCTGACTTGACCATGGCCACACCGGTCATCAAGCCCCACGCGGCCACACCCGGTGCTTGGGGTGCGAGCTCGCGCAAGCCGAGCTTGAATGCTGGGTGGTTAAAAAGCTGGGGTTTGAAAAACATGAGGTCCTAAGGGGCAGCGTGCGCGTTGAAGCGTTGACCCGCCGAGAGTGGGAAGCCACGCAAAAAATCAGCCGCGCTCAAACGCTTGCCGCCGGCGCGTTGCAACTCGGTCACACACAACACGCCCTCGCCACAAGCCACACGTACCCCGCTTGCATCTGCGCTCAGCACGGTGCCAGGCGCTTGGCGCTGCACATGGTTTGCGGTGGGCTCGACAGACGCGCGCCACAGCTTGATCACCTCGGTCCCCAGCTGCGCCGAGGCGACGGGGAAGGGGTTGAACGCACGCACGCGTTGGCTAATGACGGTGGCGGACTGCTGCCAGTCGACCGCCGCTTCGGTTTTGTCAATTTTGTGGGCGTAGGTGATGCCCACCTCGGGTTGCTTGACGGCTTGCAATTGGCCACGCTGCGCATCCGCCAACGCACGCACCACCAAGGCACCCCCCATGTCCGCCAAGCGGTCGTGCAAGCTGGCGGTGGTGTCGTCGTCAGCAATGTCGAGCACGTCGCTCAGCAGCATGTCGCCCGTGTCGAGGCCTGCGTCCATTTGCATGATGACCACACCGGTTTGCGCATCCCCCGCTTCAATGGCGCGGTGAATCGGCGCAGCACCGCGCCAACGTGGCAACAGCGAGGCATGGATATTCAGACAACCCCAGCGCGGCGCATCCAAGGTCCACTGGGGCAGGATGAGGCCGTAGGCGGCCACCACCATCACATCCGCGTTGGCTTGGGCAATAGCGGCTTGGGCAGCGGCGGCATCGTCTGGGTACTTGCCGTCTAAGCGCAGACTCAAAGGCTGCGCCACGGGGATGTGATGTTGCAAGGCCAATTGCTTCACCGCAGAGGCCTGCAGTTTCATGCCGCGTCCGGCGGGGCGGTCAGGCTGCGTCAACACCAAGGGCACGGTGTGGCCTGCCGCCAAAATTTGCGCTAAGGCAACCGCCGCAAATTCAGGTGTGCCCGCAAAGATGACACGTAAAGGCGGGCTCATCGCAAGGCCTTAGTCATCGTCGCGCAAGGCTTTGAGCATTTTGGTTTTGATGCGGTTGCGCTTCAAGGGCGAAAGGTACTCCACAAACACCTTGCCCATCAGATGATCGAGTTCGTGCTGAATACACACGGCCAACAAGCCCTCGGCCTCGATCGTGCGCTCTTTTCCGTGCTCGTCCATCGCTTTGACTTTGACGTGCGTGGCGCGTTCGACCCCGTCGTAAATGCCAGGCACGGACAAACACCCTTCGTCGCCTTTGACGCGCGCGTCACCCATCCAAGTAATTTCTGGGTTGATCAGCACCATCGGCGCATCGCGCTCTTCAGACGTGTCAATCACCACCAAGCGCTCATGCACATCCACCTGCGTGGCGGCCAAGCCAATGCCATTGGCGTCGTACATGGTTTCCAGCATGTCGGCGATCAATGTTTTGATGCGCGCGTCCACCGCGGCGACGGGCTTGGCGACCGTGTGGAGCTTGGGGTCGGGGAATCGGAGGATGTCTAACTTAGGCATCCCAATATTGTCTCCGCTTTTGAAGTTTTCGAGCTTCGGCCTCGCCTATTCGTGACACGCTTTCTCACAATGGTCGCCACATTCACGGGAGGCCTTATGGACCAAGACGAACTGCGCGCCTGGTTGCGCTTGAGCATGACGGATGGCGTGGGTAATGAAGCGGCGCGACGCTTGCTGGCCTGCTTTGGCAGCCCGCAAGGTATTTTTGAGCAAACGGAGTCCGTGCTGCGCCACGTGGTGACACCCCTACAAGCGCAAGCCCTGCGTATGGAACCCCATGAATTGACCGTGCAATGTGTGCGCACCCAGCATTGGCTGGCGCATGCGCCCGACCACTGCCGCCATGCGTTGTGGGCCTTGGGTGACAGCCATTACCCGGCAGAATTGTTGCTGCTTGCTGACCCTCCCTTGTTGCTCTACGTCACGGGTCAAACACAAGCCAAGCTCGGGTCTGCGATTGCCGTGGTGGGCAGCCGCAACCCCACCCCCCAAGGCGAACAAACCGCCGAACAATTTGGCGAAGCACTCAGCGCGGCGGGCTTATGCGTGGTCTCTGGTTTGGCTTTGGGGGTCGATGGCGCAGCGCACAAAGGCGCCTTGAAGAGCGGGTCTGCCCGTGCGGGGAACGCCAGCCAGTGGTCCACTGTGGCGGTTGTTGGCACGGGCTTGGACCGTGTGTACCCGCGCCAGCATCAGGCCCTGGCACAAGACATCTTGCGAAGCGGCCTCCTTGTCAGCGAATACCCCTTGGGCACCCCACCCCTCGGCCACAACTTCCCCAAACGCAACCGCCTCATTGCAGCGCTGGGCTTGGGCACGCTGGTAGTGGAGGCGGCCTTGAAATCGGGCTCATTGATCACCGCCAAGATGGCGCTCGACCTGGGTCGCGAGGTGTTGGCCATCCCAGGCTCCATCCACGCCACGCAATCCCATGGCTGCCATGCCTTGATTCGCCAAGGCGCGAAGCTGGTGGAAAACGCACAGGATGTGTTGGAAGAGTTGCAGCTGGCTGCACCTGACCCAGCGGGGTTGTTCCCAGAGGCGCTGGCCCCCGACCCCAACGCGCGCCCCGAGAACGCCCACCCACTGCTTGCGCACATGGGTTTCGCACCGGTGAGCTTGGATGCCCTGCTAGCGCGCTCTGGCCTAGATACCGCCAGCCTTCAAGCCCAACTGCTGTCGCTTGAACTTGATGGCGTCTTGGCACGCCTGCCTGGGGGCTTGTTTCAGCAGCTCGCACCCAAGCTGTATTAGCCATTAGATGTATATAAAAAGAAACACCAAATTCATTAATTGAATACTTATTAGCTCTTTAACAATAGAATTTATTCATTTCTAACTCTCCAGCATGGCAGGTGATCATGAATTTATTCTCAAAAAAACGAGCCCGATATTTTGCCAAGGCCGGCACGATCGGCATGACTTTGGTGATGGCCCTGATCACAGGCTGTGGCGGCGGCGGCGGCAGTGATACAACTAACCAGCCACAAAGCGCCACCGCCAATGCCACCTTGAGCTTCAACCCAGTCACTGTCAACAGTGGTTCCGTCACCACGACTTACGAAGCCACCAGCGTGTTGGTGGACTATGGCGCAAGGGCGCACTTGGCGGACGTGGGTCCCTTTCCCGACTTGCCAGGTCAAGGCACGACGATCATGGTGATTGATGACTTCACGGCACCCCACGCATCGACCACCTCACTCCCTCGGATTAATCGCACCATCAATGCGCAAAGTGCCACCGAACGCTATTCAGCCACCTACAGCGTGCCTTACCAAATCGACACGCCATACACGCATGGTGACTTGGTCGCCAGCATCGCAGGTGGCTATGCGGTCGGTCCGGCTGCGTTGTCGCTGAAAGTACCCACCTCCAACACGGCTGACTTGGTTTCCTGCTCGCTCAGCTATCAAGCGACACAACTCGCTTGTCCCAAAGCGTTTCATACCAATGCGCCTGCTTCAACCCTGACAGCCACGGTCAGCATGTCGCCCATTCCCGGTGTAGCTTCTGAGGCAACTATGTTGCATAGCCCCGTCGACCTCTCTGCTTCACAGAACGCTGAGAACACCAACGCGGCCATCTATGGTCATTTGATCAACAGCCTTTCCTCTTCAGTCGTCAACGTCATTAATTTGAGTTTGGGTTCAGGCATGCCCGTAAGCACTGACCCGGCGAAAGATATTCAAGCCATCATGGATGCTTATTCAATCCCAAGCTCAATTCCTATCAATGCCGTCATCACGATATCTGCTGGAAATAGCAGCACACCCTGCGGCATCAATTACTTTGGCTGCAACATCCATGCGATGGCCCTGGTCCTTAAGCCAACCATCAACACCACCAGTACCACCGCCAGCTCTACCCTCGTTGTAGGCGCTCTGACTGGAACAGGAGCAGCACAAAGAATTGCGAGCTATTCAACATTCCCTGGCCAATTGGCCAGTCGATTGATTTACGCCTCGGGTGACACAGGGTTTTACGGTAACGCCGTTGGCACTTCGTTTGCAGCGCCACGTGTTGCAGGGGTCGCGGCTATCCTTAAACAAAAATTCCCTAAGCTCACGTCTGAACAGATTGCGACCATCATTTTGACTTCTGGCGACAGAGATATGAACAACGATGGCACGCCTGATTTTTCTGGTGTTGACCCCATTTTTGGCAATGGCAAACTCAGCCTTAAAAATGCTTTAGCACTGGCTGCCACTTATTGAAATTTGGCTGTATATTGTTCCTATGTTTGAAGTGCTCGTATTCGTCTATGAAAACTATTGGCGAGGCGATGCGTGTCCTGGGCTGGAGCAGCTAGGCCGCAAACTCAGTGCCGCTGGTTTTGAAGTCGATGACATCCAACAAGCGCTGTCGTGGCTCGACGGGCTGAACTTGGCGTCGCACCAAACAGAGCTCATCGACATCAGCCAATCCGCACGCGAACACCACACTGAATCTGCCCACAGCCTGCGCGTCTATTCGGT
>CANGML010000091.1 GCA_947454585.1 Comamonadaceae bacterium | reverse complement strand
CTCGGATTTGGCCACCATCTCGGCCGCCACGATGCCACCAGCGCCTGGACGGTTGTCAATCACCACCGACTGGCCCAAGCTTTCTGACATCTTTTGCGCCACCGTACGGGCCGTCAAATCGGCCACACCACCCGCCCCAAAGGGCACCACGATACGCAGAGGCTTAGCGGGATAACTCTGCGCCCACACGGCACAGCTCAAGGTGAGCGTTGCAGCAACAGCAAAGCGACGCGCAATCGAACGAGAAAACATCACAGCACACTCCTTTATGTCATGCGCTGGATTGTCCTAGATCTTTTCAAGAATCAGGGCAATGCCCTGGCCCACGCCGATACACATGGTGCACAGGGCATAGCGTCCGCCGGTGGCATGTAAGCGGTTGATGGCGGTGGTGGCCAGACGCGCACCCGAGGCGCCCAAAGGATGGCCCAACGCAATTGCCCCACCCCACGCGTTGACCCGAGGATCTTCGTCGTGCAGACCCAGACCACGCGTCACCGCCAAGCCTTGCGCCGCAAAAGCTTCGTTGAGTTCAATCACATCGATTTGAGACAGCGACAGCCCTGTTTGTGCCAGGACTTTGAGCGTCGCGGGCAAGGGCCCCATGCCCATGATGCGGGGCGCCACACCCGCCGTGGCCATGCCCACCACACGCGCTTTCGGGGTCAACCCATTTTTGGCAGCACTGGTTTCGTTGGCCAACAACAGTGCGCATGCCCCATCGTTCACACCGCTGGCATTACCCGCCGTGACGGTGCCATTGGGACGAACAATCGGCTTGAGTTTGGCCAGCGTTTCAAGACTGGTCGCGCGTGGGTGTTCGTCCGTGTCCACAACATGGGGATCTCCCTTTTTTTGGGGAATCGTGACGGGCGTGATTTCGCGCGCCAAATGGCCAGCCTGCTGCGCGGCGACAGCGCGCAATTGGCTGTTCAGGGCCATCAGATCTTGCGCGGCGCGCTCGATCTTGTAGTCGTCTGCCACGTTCTCGGCGGTTTCAGGCATGGAGTCGATGCCGTATGTTTCTTTCATCAGCTTGTTGACAAAGCGCCAGCCGATCGTGGTGTCATAGATTTCGGCTTGTCGCGCAAATGCCGACTCCGCTTTGGGCATGACAAAGGGGGCGCGGCTCATGCTCTCTACGCCACCGGCGATCATCACCTCAGCCTCGCCCGATTTGATGGCGCGAGCCGCCGTTCCCAACGCATCCAAACCAGACCCACACAAGCGGTTGATGGTGGCGCCTGGCACCTCCATGGGTAAACCAGCCAACAGACTGGCCATACGCGCCACGTTGCGGTTGTCCTCACCTGCTTGGTTCACGCAGCCATACAACACGTCGGTGACCTGCGCCCAATCCACAGTCGGGTTGCGTGCCATCAAGGCGCGCAGGGGTATCGCGCCTAAATCATCCGCGCGGACAGCAGACAAGGCGCCGCCGTAGCGGCCGATGGGTGTTCGAATGGCATCACAAATAAAAGCGTGTGTCATGGCGTCTGTGAAATTTAGTTGCTGAAAGCGGCAATGCCCGTGATGGCACGTCCCAAGATCAAGGCATGCACATCGTGCGTGCCTTCGTAGGTGTTGACCACTTCAAGGTTCACCAAGTGACGCGCCACACCAAACTCGTCAGAGATGCCGTTGCCCCCCATCATGTCGCGGGCCATGCGTGCGATGTCGAGCGCTTTGCCACAGCTGTTGCGCTTGAGGATGGACGTGATGTCCACCGAGGCTATGCCTTCGTCTTTCATACGCCCCAAACGCAGGCAGCCTTGCAAGCCCAATGAAATTTCAGTCAGCATATCGGCCAGCTTCTTTTGAATCAGCTGGTTCGCCGCCAAAGGCCGGCCAAACTGCTGGCGGTCCATCACATATTGACGCGCACGGTGAAAGCAGTCTTCCGCGGCACCCAAGGCACCCCAGGCTATGCCATAGCGCGCACTGTTCAAACAGGTGAACGGGCCTTTCAAGCCACGCACATCAGGAAACGCGTTTTCTTCGGGCACAAATACCTCGTCCATCACAATCTCACCCGTGATCGAGGCACGCAAGCCCACCTTGCCGTGCACGGCAGGAGCGCTCAGACCCTTCCAGCCTTTTTCCAAAATAAAGCCACGAATGGCACCTGAATCATCCTTGGCCCAAACCACAAACACATCAGCGATGGGGCTGTTGGTGATCCACATCTTGGCCCCCGACAAGGCATAGCCACCGGCTACTTTTTTGGCGCGCGTGATCATGCTGCCGGGGTCAGACCCATAGTTAGGTTCAGTCAAGCCAAAGCAACCAATCCACTCACCGGCGGCGAGTTTGGGCAAGTACTTTTGTTTTTGGGCTTCGGTGCCAAACTCATTGATCGGCAACATCACCAAGGAAGATTGCACACTCATCATCGAGCGGTAGCCAGAATCCACACGTTCGACTTCGCGTGCCACCAAGCCGTAACACACATAGTTCAGCCCTGCACCGCCGTAGGCCTCAGGAATGGTGGCGCCCAACAAACCCAGCTCACCCATCTCACGGAAGATGGACGCATCGGTTTTTTCATGGCGGAAAGCTTCCAGCACACGGGGTGCGAGGCGCTCTTGGCAGTAAGTGGCAGCCGCTTCTTTGACTTGACGTTCGTCGTCCGTCAATTGCAAATCGAGCAAAAAAGGATCTTCCCAACTGAAGGGGGCTGACTTTGAAGACATGAGGACTCCTAGAAATTGAAAGCTGAAATCACTTAGGCTTGGCGCAAAAGTTCACGCCCAATAATAAGTTGTTGAATCTGGGTTGTGCCCTCATAGAGTCGCAAAAGGCGCACATCCCGGTAAAAACGCTCGACGGGGTATTCGTTGATGTACCCCGCCCCACCATGGATTTGCACCCCCCGGTCGGCCACGCGTCCCACCATTTCGGTACAAAACAACTTGGCGCAGGACACCCGCATGGACAGATCAGGGTCTGACACATGCGCTGGCTTCCCGTCAAACCGTGCTGCCACGTCTTGCACCAGCGCCCAACCAGCCAACAATTCAGCTTGGCTGTCAGCCAACATGGCCTGAATCAGCTGAAATTCGCCGATGGCTTTGCCAAACTGCTTGCGGTCACGGGCATAGGCCGTGGACTCATCGATGATGCGCTGCGCCATGCCGCAGGAGACCGCCGCAATATGCAAACGACCACGGTCGAGCACCTTCATCGCGGTCTTGAAGCCCTGCCCGGGCACGCCGCCAATGATGTTGGCGGCGGGCACGCGCACGTTCTCCAAAATCACATCGCAGGTTTTCGTGCCCCGTTGGCCCATTTTCTTGTCCGTTTTGCCCAGCTTGATGCCCGGTAAATCTGCGGGCACGATGAACGAGGAAACACCCCCTGCGCCAGGTCCGCCGGTCCTGGCCATCAAGGTAAAAGCGCCCGCACGGGGTGCATTGGTGATGTAGCGCTTGGTGCCGTTGAGCACGTAATGGTCGCCATCCAACTCAGCCCGTGTTTTCAGGGATGCCGCATCCGAACCCGCATCAGGCTCGGTCAGGGCAAACGACATGATGAGCTCGCCGCTCGCGACCTTGGGCAAGATCGTGGCTTTTTGCTCAGGCGTGCCGTCCATCAAGATGCCTTGAGAGCCGATGCCCACGTTGGTACCAAAGACAGAACGAAATGCCAAAGAGGTTTTGCCCATCTCGTAAGCGACGCGAATCTCCTGGCTCATGGACAAACCAATGCCACCGAACTCCTCCGGAATCGACAGGCCAAACAGGCCCATCTCCTTCATGTCTTGCACGATGTCGGCGGGCACCTCGTCGTGCGCTTCCAAATAATTCTCTGCAGGCATCAACCGTTCTTGTATGAAGCGCTGGAGTGTGGGCAGCAAAATGCCAAAAGATTCTTGATCAAGGGCCATGTCAGGTAACTCAAGTGAAGAGAGGCCTAAATAGTACCCAGCTCATTCCCCCATCTGCCAACCTCGGGGACAGCTTAGTTACACTCTCTTCTTTCGCATTTTGACCCTCAAGGATTTGCCATGAACACCACTCCCTCCGGCCTGCAATACATCGACAACGTGGTGGGCGACGGCGCCCAAGCCGCAGCTGGTCAACACGTCAGCGTGCACTACACCGGCTGGCTTTACCAAGATGGTGAACAAGGCGCCAAATTTGACTCCAGCCGTGACCGCAACGACCCCTTTGACTTCCCTCTCGGTGCGGGGATGGTCATCAAAGGCTGGGACGAAGGCGTACAAGGCATGAAGATCGGCGGCCAACGTACCCTCATCATTCCGCCAGAGCTGGGCTACGGCACACGCGGCGCGGGTGGCGTGATTCCCCCTAATGCCACCTTGAAGTTTGACGTCGAGTTGCTTGGTCTCGAATAACCACGACCTCGCACGCAGGCAGACCAGCGGGGCCTAGCCCCGCTTTGTTTTGTTCACCGCCATATTTTTTGCAAAACCCCTCTTGAAATAGGGTCAGCTGCCCACAGCTTTGCTGCATCTCGCACTTATCAGGCCTTACCCGCATGTCAGAACCTACAGAAAACAAAGACTCCGCCGCGGCACCTTCTGCCGCTGAGCATCTCGCCTCTCACATGGCCGGCATGGCGCCGGTCGCCGAAGCCGCCAGCCCCGCTGAGCCTGCCGCTGCGCTCGACCCCTTGGCCGCTGCCCAAGCCGAAGTCGCGACCTTGCAAGCCAAAGTGTCTGAGCTGCAAGACCACTACGTGCGTGGCCAAGCCGAGGTCCAAAACGCCCGCCGACGCGCCGACGATGAAGTCTCCAAAGCCCGCAAGTTCGCTCTCGAGAGCTTTGCCGACAGCCTGCTGCCTGTGCTCGACAGCTTGGAAGCAGGGTTAGCCGTGCAAACTGCCACGCCTGAGCAAATCCGCGAAGGCGCTGAAGCCACGCTGCGTCAGCTCAAAAGTGCTTTAGAGCGCAACAAAGTGATCGCCATCGACCCTGCGGCGGGGACTAAGTTTGACCCCGCCCAGCACCAAGCCATCAGCGTGGTCCCAGCAGAACAGGAAGCCAACACGGTGGTGGCTGTACTACAAAAAGGCTACCTGATCGCCGAGCGCGTGTTGCGCCCTGCCCTAGTCACCGTGGCCGCACCGAAATAAACACTTGAAATTGGCGAAGTTATCCACACCTACGCCTCATCTGAATCTTTAAAAGTTACTGGAGTTACACATGGGAAAAATCATCGGTATTGACTTGGGCACCACCAACTCGTGCGTGGCCATCATGGAAGGCAACACGACCAAAGTGATCGAGAACGCTGAAGGCGCGCGCACCACCCCGTCCATCATTGCGTACCAAGAAGACGGCGAAATCTTGGTCGGCGCTTCGGCCAAACGCCAAGCGGTGACCAACCCCCGCAACACCTTGTACGCGGTCAAGCGTTTGATCGGTCGCAAGTTCAGCGAAAAAGAAGTGCAAAAAGACATTGACTTGATGCCCTACACCATTGCCAAGGCCGACAACGGCGATGCCTGGGTGGAAGTACGCGGCAACAAGCTGGCGCCACCTCAAATCAGCGCCGAAATCTTGCGCAAAATGAAGAAAACCGCCGAAGACTACCTTGGCGAAGAAGTGACCGAAGCCGTCATCACGGTGCCGGCCTACTTCAACGACGCGCAGCGTCAAGCTACCAAAGATGCTGGCCGCATCGCTGGCTTGGATGTCAAGCGCATCATCAACGAACCGACCGCTGCGGCGTTGGCCTTCGGTTTGGACAAAACCGAAAAAGGCGACCGCAAAATCGCGGTGTATGACTTGGGTGGCGGCACATTCGACGTGTCCATCATTGAAATCGCTGACGTGGATGGCGAAAAACAATTTGAAGTGCTCTCCACCAACGGTGACACCTTCTTGGGCGGCGAAGACTTCGACCAACGCATCATCGACTTCATCATCACCGAGTTCAAGAAAGAATCCGGCGTCGATTTGTCCAAGGACGTGTTGGCCCTGCAGCGCCTCAAAGAAGCCGCCGAAAAAGCCAAGATCGAGTTGTCGTCATCGACTTCGACCGACATCAATTTGCCTTACATCACCGCGGATGCCTCAGGCCCCAAACACTTGAACATCAAGCTCAACCGTGCCAAGTTGGAGCAATTGGTGGACGAGTTGATCGAACGCACGATCGCTCCTTGCCGCACCGCCATCAAAGATGCGGGCGTGTCGGTGAGCGACATCGACGACATCATCTTGGTCGGCGGCATGAGCCGCATGCCCAAGGTGCAAGACAAGGTCAAAGAATTCTTTGGCAAAGAGCCACGTCGTGACGTGAACCCTGATGAAGCCGTTGCCGTGGGTGCTGCGATTCAAGGTCAGGTGTTGTCCGGCGACCGCACTGACGTGTTGTTGCTCGACGTGACACCGCTTTCACTGGGCATCGAAACCCTGGGCGGCGTGATGACCAAGATGATCGCCAAGAACACGACCATCCCCACCAAATTTGCCCAAACCTTCTCCACCGCTGACGATAACCAACCTGCGGTGACCATCAAGGTCTACCAAGGTGAGCGTGAGATGGCCGCTGGCAACAAGAGCTTGGGCGAGTTCAACCTCGAGGGCATCGCTCCGGCTGCACGTGGCACGCCACAAATTGAAGTGTCATTTGACATTGACGCCAACGGTATCTTGCATGTGGGCGCCAAGGACAAAGCCACGGGCAAAGAGAACAAGATCACGATCAAAGCCAACTCGGGTTTGAGCGAAGACGAAATTCAGCAAATGGTCAAAGACGCCGAGCTGAACGCCGCTGAAGACAAGAAAAAGCTTGAGATCGTGCAGTCCCGCAACCAAGCCGATGCCGCAGTGCACAGCGTCAAGAAGAGCTTGGGCGAACACGGCGACAAGCTCGACGCTGGTGAGAAAGAAGCCATCGAGGCAGCCATCAAAGACGTCGAAGAAGCCTT
>CANGML010000090.1 GCA_947454585.1 Comamonadaceae bacterium | reverse complement strand
TTTCGTCTGCGCCACACTCGATGAAGCGCGTGACGCCATCCTCGAAGTTCAAGGCTATTCGATAGCTGGTCATCTTGTGAGCCCTTCTTATCTCAGATGTGATAGATGTCAATGACTTGGCTGATGTAGTCATTCTTTAAGACAATCTTCTTGCGCGTGATTTGGAAATTGCCGTCGCTCATCACCTTCAGCGTTAAAAAGCTAGAGCCGAAAAAATGATCTGTGATCTTGTATCGGTGACTCAACGTGTGGAAGTTGTATCTAACGTCCAGTGAGTCACCATGGTCAGCCAAGATTTCCACATTGCTGATCATGTGATTGGTTCGTGGTTCGGGCATGGAAGCACTAGAGCGCTCCGTCTTGATCCGAAAAACTCGATCCTCCAAGCCATTGCGGTTGGGGTAGTAAATCAGTGAAATCTCACTTTGTGGATCCTCTGTCAACTGATCGTCATCGTCCCAAGATGGCATCCAGTATTTAACCTCTGGGGCATATAAGTCCAACCAAGAATCCCACTCGCGGTCGTCAAGGTGGCGTGCTTCTTTGAATAAAAAGCCGCAAACATCGCTGAATTTTTGGCTCATCACTTTGCTCCTTCTCGCTCTTTGGCCAGTGCTTTTTGCATGCTCTCTGCCCAATAGTTGTGTTGACAAACGAACAGACCTTCGTCTTCACTTCGACCGCCGCTTACCAGTGGAGTCATACCCATTGCTTGAGCGTTTTCATCAGGGCCATGAACCCAAAGCGGTGCACCGCGGCTCAAATCATTCCAGGGTGCAGCTTTGGCGGCATAACCTGTTTGGCATGAGCGAAACTCTTCGAGGTCATCCGCTGTTCCCATGCCTGAAACATTGAAGAAGTCTTCGTACTGACGAATACGAGTAGCGCGGCTTTCGGCACTTTCACCCTTAGGTGCGAAACAGTAAATCGTGACTTCAGTCTTATCTACGCTAATGGGTCTTGTGACTCGGATTTGTGTCGAAAACTGATCCATCAAATACACATTTGGATAAAGACATAAATTGCGTGTTTGGTTCACGATCAGCTCCGCCTTTGCCTCTCCGAGGCGCTCTTTGAGCTCTTCACGATGGTCATAGACAGGACGCACTTCTGGGTTCATGGTCTTTGTCCACAGCAGAATGTGGCCGTTTTCAAATCCATACACACCACCTACGCTCTTGCTCCAGCCATTTGCATCGACAGCCTTGGTTCCACCATCTTTGCGTCGTCCCATCGTCGCGGCGTAATTCCAATGGACAGAGCTGACGTGGTAACCGTCGCTGCCGTTTTCCATTTGAAGTTTCCAATTGCCGTCGTAGGTGTAAGTCGAGCTACCTCGTAAAACTTCCAGTCCTTCAGGGGCTTGATCAACGATTTGGTCGATAACGACTTTCGTTTCACCTAAAAACTCTTGCAGTGGCTGCACATCATCGTTCAAGCTACCAAACAAGAAACCTTTGTAGCTTTCAAAGCGTGCCACCTTCTTGAGGTCATGTGAGCCATTGGTGTTGAATTGAATCGGGTATTCCGTGGTCTTCTCGTCTTTGACCTTGAGTAACTTGCCCGTATTTGCGAATGTCCATCCATGAAACGGACAGGTGAAACTACCTTTATTTCCGTGCTTGCGTCGACAAAGCATCGCGCCTCTGTGCGCACAGGCATTGATAACAGCGTTTAAGCTGCCATCTTTGGTACGTGTAATAACGATTGGCTGTCGGCCAATATTGGTTGTGAAGTAGTCGTTGATCTCTGGGATTTGACTTTCATGCGCCAAGTAAATCCAGTTGCCTTCGAAAATGTGTTTCATCTCGAGTTCAAAGAGATCCGCGTCCGTAAAAATATCGCGACGGCAACGAAAAACGCCGTTTTCAGGATCGTCTTGCAAGGCGTTGTTCAATAAGTTTTCCACGTCGGCATATTTGTCGACGGATACGTTCGTATTCATTGGGGTGTTTCCTTTGGGTAGGGGCATCCGCCGCAACTGAGGTTGCGGTCTTTCGTATGTCGTCATACCTAGGTGGCGTGCTAAATGAAAGTCATTCGGTACACCACCTCGGTTGAAGATCAGGCTGCTAGGCGAGGGCGCTCAACGATCTGGTTGTCTGAGCCATTGACCAAGGGGCTCAGCGTCATGTCGAATTTGATTTCACAGAATGGGCCACTCAGGCCATGCGCTTTGATGCTGGCTTCGTCCGCGTGTTCAACAACTGGGGGAACCAAGCCGTCTCGGGTTGCGTAGGCGAAGTCATCATTTACCAATGGGTCACCATCAATGTTGATTTGTGTTGTCAACTTGCGGTGGCCATCTGCTGTCACAAAGAAATGGATGTGTGCAGGTCGATTGCCATGACGACCCAACTGATTCAGCAACGCCTGTGTTGGCCCATCGGGTGGGCAGCCATACCCAACTGGCACGATGCTCTGGAACTTATAACGACCCTGTGCATCGGTCATGATTGTGCGGCGCATGTTGAAGGCCTTTTGCTCGCCAGTGGGATCAAAGTGAGAATAGAACCCCTTGGTGTTGGCGTGCCAGACTTCAACAGATGCATTTGAAACAGGCTTGCCATCTGCACCAAACACAGTACCGTGCATGATGAGAGTTTTACCTGCTGTATCGCTACCATCATCTAATCGTGTAAAGCCATGAACGACAGGCGCTCCAGCGACGTAAAGAGGGCCTTCGATCGCGCGTGGTGTGCCGTTGGTCATGCCAAGTGCAGCGTCTTCGGCGTCCATTCGCATGTCGAAATAACGGTCCAGTCCCAAACCAGGTGAAAGCAAGCCTGCCTCGCTTCGTGCGCCAAGTTGATTCAGGTATGCAACACCTGCCCAGTATTCATCCGATGTGATGTCTAAGTCTTCGATGGCCTTGAACAGGTCAGAAAGGATTCGATGAATGATGGTTTTGGTGCGTGGATTGCCGCCTTTTTGCGTCATGCCACTAGCGATCTTTAAAAAATCTTGAACTTCATTTGTTTTGAAAATTTGAACTGTCATGGTTATCTCCTAGAGGTTGGTATTGCTTGGTTGCTTGGGGGAAGCCACCTTCACATTGCAAAAAACTGTCTTAGTTAGTTAACGTGTTTGTTGCATGGGTTGAATTAAATGGCAGTGCTATCAATCAATCCAATACCAAATTCATCCGTATCAATACCCTGCGCATATAGTGTGCGGTTTTTGTGTTAAAAATCAGCAACTTACAACGCACCATATCTCGCGGGTATGGTTTACCCTAATGGATCTTCGTCAGATACGTTATTTCGTAGCGGTTGCTACGACCAAGAATTTCACGCGTGCAGCTGAGCAAATGCACATTGCACAGCCACCTCTGAGTCGGCAGATTCAGCTGCTTGAAGAGGAGCTCGGGGTTGTGTTGATTCAACGCAGCACTAGACCATTGCGTTTGACCGACGCGGGGCGCGTTTTTTACGAAGAGGCCTTGCAGGTGCTTCATCGGGTCGAACAGATGAAAGCGGGTGCCAAACGCGTTGGCCAAGATCGACGCCAATCCATTTCCATTGCCTACGTTGCATCGACTTTGTACGGCGGCCTTCCTATGCTGATTCGCATGTTTCGCAAGCGCTACCCCGAAACTGATCTTCATTTGGTCGATTTGAGTTCGGTGCATCAGATCACCGAGCTGAAATCTGGGCGTATCGATTTGGGATTTGGGCGGATCCGAACTGGCGACACGTCAGTGGCTCGCGTGGTTTTAAGGGAGGAGCGTTTGGTTCTTGCCTTGCCGCCAAGTTCTCCCTTAGCGAACGTCCGTGGCAGGATCAGTTTGAAGGAGTTGGTCAATCAGAATCTGATTGTTTTCCCCAAGGATCCACGACCAAGTTATGCAGATCACGTCTTGAGCTTGATTCACGATCAAGGCATCCACCTCGGTGAAATTCACGAAGTTCGTGAGATACAAGCTGCTCTCGGTTTAGTTGCATCAGAAATGGGTGTGTGCATTATTCCTGCAGCGGCTCGCGCTAGGTCCGATCTGGTGTACCGCGTCATCGAAGATGAGCGTGCGACTTCTCCGATTATCTTGAGTCATCGTCTGAATGATGATTCGTGGTACATCGCAGCCATCAAAGAACTGATCGTAGAGATGTATGCCGAGAATCCCCCATGGTTAGACCTGGAGAACAATGCATTTCCGTCCCGATTGAGTAAAGAGGCTCCCATTACTACTTCTACAAAAGTGAGCCGTAAACGCGGATCCAGTCAAAAACTGTCGTCTAACTAAATTTGCTGCCACTTTGTGTCTGACTTCCCAGCTCCTTGACGAAGGCTTGGGCTGCCATTGAGCGTGAAGCGCCCTTACGCCACAAAATCCCAGCGTGTCGCACCGGCTGTGGGGCGATCAATGAAATTGCCCGATATTGCGTCTTGTTCATAGAAGCGGCTCTTTCAGGAACGATCGTGGCCAGCGTTCCCGTTTTGCAGGCCTCGATCAATGCATTGACGGACTCCATCTCGACGCGGACCTCGGGGGAGATCTCTGCTGATTTAAAAGCTTCATCAAGCATTCGCCGTGTCGCAAAACTTTTGGGCAGCAAACACAAAGGGACGTTTTTTAAATCTTGCATCCGCAACGAGCGGCGTTTGGCCAAACGGTGATCCACACTGACGAGCAGCTGCAACTGTTCGCTGAACAAATGCTCGGTATCAATTTCGGTATGTTGAGTTGGATGGAACGCAATACCCACATCGAGTTGACCTGAGATCAAGTGTTTTTCAATCAGATCAGCGCGAAGATCACGAATCGAAACACGAATGCCAGGGTAGCTTGCACTGAAGTGCGCCACAGCAGCAGGCACAAGGGTATCCATGAAGGTTGGAATAACGCCGACGGTCAATGTCCCGGATTGCAGACCATTCAATTGAGCGAGCGCCATGCGACCTGCTTCTAACTCTTGTAATGCTCTACCTACAAAACTTTTGTAGGCCAATCCAGCTTGAGAAATTTTGAGGCCACGTCCAATGCGATCAAACAATACCGTCCCTAGCTCATCTTCCAATTGACGTAAACCGTGGGACAGCGTGGATTGGGTGATAAAAAGAGCTTGCGCAGACTGCGTGAGATGCTCAGTTTCGGCAAGGCTGAGGAAGTATCTAAGTTGTCGAAGTTCCATTGCGCAATAAATAGTTCGATTTAAACGAACATTATGTTCTAAATAAATCATTTGATCAATTGATTAGTGACTCATAGGATTGCTCGGTCAATGTGCTGAATTTTGATTTTTTCAAATCGGTGCATGACAAAAGAGCAAGAAACATAAACCCTAAATTCACGCCTGAATCAGACGCTATGCCTCAAATCATTTCGCTGCAACCCCGCATCATCGATATTCCAACTGTTCGGCCTCATAAGCTGTCCTTTGGCTCTATACAGCAACAAAGCTATTGCATAGTGCGGATCGAGCTATCTGACGGCGCAGTGGGATGGGGCGAGGCTGCCACTATTGGTGGTGCGTCTTGGAATGAAGAATCCCCTGAGAGCATCTTGCATGCAGTCAAGTCGTATTTAACGCCAGTAGTTCTCAACCAAGAGGCGAGTGGGTTTGAAGCGATTTTGCAGCGGATGGATAAGAGTTGTCGTGGCAACTACTTCGCTAAGAGTGCCGTTGAAATGGCGCTCATTGATGCAGTGGCACGGTCTAATGATTTGCCAGCCTGGCAGTTGCTAGGCGGCAAGTTGCATGAGCGGTTGCCTTTGGCTTGGACTTTGGCGACGGGTGATATTGCCAAAGATCTAGAAGAGGCTTACCGAAAGCTAGAAGAGCGGCGTCACCGCATCTTCAAAATAAAAATTGGCGCACGTTCACCTCAAGAAGATGTCGCACTGGTCAGCGCCATCGCGCGCGAATTGGCCGGAAAAGCACGATTCACGGTTGATGTCAATCAAGCTTGGGATGGCAATTCGGCTAGACGCTATGTTCCCGAGTTGGCTGATGCAGGAGTCGACTTGATTGAACAGCCTGTTGCAAAGTGGAACATTGAAGGTTTGGCCTCGTTGGTCGGAATGCAGATGCGCACGCTCATCATGGCAGATGAGAGCGTTTGTACGCCACAAGATGCACTCATGTTGTCAAAACAAAACGCATCACAGGTTTTTTCATTGAAAGTGGCAAAGCATGGTGGCTTACTTCGCACACGCAAAGTTGCTGCGGTTGCCGAGGCTGCTGACATCGATTGGTATGGCGGCACGATGCTCGAGACATCGCTGGGCAGTGCTGCATCGGCCCACGTTTTCTCGACGCTCCCAGGTAAGCACCATGGTTGCGAATTGTTCGGTCCGCAACTGCTGGTTGACGACATTGTCGAAAACCCCATGATTGTTAAAGACTTCGATTTGCATATTCCAGATGGTCCCGGATTTGGCGTCACGATAGATGAGAAAAAGCTCGATCGCTTCGACAGGTCAAAGCAAGGCTTGAATCCCACACATTTTGATCTTGGACGCAAATAAGCGTCCTGAAATCAGCCAATTAACCCAAGGAGAAATTAATGTTGTATCTCGTGCGTATGGATGTTCGTATTCCTACTGGTTCAGACCCAAAACAGATGGATGAAATTAAGACTCGCGAAAAAGCGTATTCGCAAGAGCTGCAGCGTGACGGACGTTGGGTCCATTTGTGGCGTGTCGTCGGTGAGTACGCCAACTACAGCGTGTTTGATGTGGGTTCAAACGATGAGTTGCATCAGCTTCTTTCTGCGTTGCCTCTGTTTCCATACATGGAGATCCATGTCACGCCTTTGGCTCAGCACCCATCTTCCATTGTTTGAGGTCATGATGAAAATTCATAGATTTGTCAATAACGTCATCTTGAAATGGCTTGCGGTTGCAGCCTTAGGTTGGTTTGCAATTTCATCTGTGCATGCAGCCTACCCAGAAAAACCCATCCGCTGGATTGTTCCGTTCCCGCCTGGTGGTGCGATG
>CANGML010000089.1 GCA_947454585.1 Comamonadaceae bacterium | reverse complement strand
GTTGAGCTTGACCGACCAGGCCATTGCCTATGGCGGTGGTCAGCTGCAAGAGGCTGCAGTTCGCCAGATGTTGGGCAGTGCGGATCGTTCGCATGTGTTTCGTTTGATCGAGGCTTTGGCTCAAGGCGAGGGCAAGGCGGTGGTGGAAACGTCAGAAGCTTTGCGCCTGCATGGCCTCAGTGCAGCCGCCACCTTGGAAGACATGTCAATGGTGTTGCAACGCATGGCGGTTGTGCAAGCGGTACCTGAGGTGTCCGATGGCCATACGGCAGACCCAGAAGCCACCGAAATTACACGCTTAGCAGGGTTGATGCCGCCTGACGAAACCCAGCTGCTTTACAGCCTGAGCCTGCACGGTCGCCAGGAATTGGGCTTAGCCCCGGATGAATACGCCGCCCTCACCATGGTGTTGCTGCGCTTGTTGGCGTTCAAGCCACAGGATTCAGCTTCGGCTGAAAAAAAAACTCTAATTAATCCGCAGCGTCTCGTTGCGTCACCCGCTGCCACACCTGTTGCACCCGTGCAAGCCTTGCCCGTGCGAGAGATGCAACCGCTTGAAGTGACCCCTTGGGACGACGACCCCGGCCACAATGCCAACGACTATCCAGATCGCCGCGACAGCCCGGATTACGACCACGATTCAGATGCCGCCGTGGTCGCCATGCCCGTACGACAGCAAGCCCAACCGAGTGCTGCGCTGGAACCTCAAATCAACACGACCGACGCACCGCAAATTGTGGAAACGCCTGAGGGCGAGTTTTGGCATGCGTTGGTGATGGCGATGTCGACTGCTGAAACCATCAACGCCTTGGTCCGTGAGCTGGGTCTGCAGTCGCAGTTGGTGGCGCGTGACACGGACACATGGATGCTGCGCGTGGAACGCGAGTCACTCAACAGCACGACGAGCCGCGAGCGTCTGCAAGCGGCGTTGGCCAATGCAGGCTACCCTGTCAGCTTGACCGTGGAAGTGGGGCGCGTGCAAGACAGCCCAGCCAAACGCAATGCCGCCGCAGCAGCCGAGCGCCAAGCAGGTGCCGAGGCCATCATCCTCAATGATGCGTATGTTCAAAGTTTGATGCGTGACTTCGGTGCCAAGATCGTGCCGGGTAGCATCAAGCCACTTTAATTTTTTAGTTTCTAAAAGGGGAAATCATGTTCAACAAAGGACAACTCTCGGGCCTCATGAAGCAAGCCCAGGCTATGCAAGAGAACCTCAGAAAGGCACAAGACGAATTAGCGTTCGTCGAAGTTACTGGTGAATCAGGTGCTGGCTTGGTTCAAGTTTTGATGACTTGCAAACACGATGTCAAACGCATCACCATTGATCCGAACTTGTTGGCCGAAGACAAGGAAATGCTCGAAGACTTGGTGGCTGCCGCCTTCAACGACGCGGTGCGAAAAGCCGCCCAAACCCACGAAGCCAAGATGAGCAAGCTCACCGCTGGCTTGCCGCCTGGTCTGAAGCTGCAGTTCTAAATGAGTGACACGTCTGTGCTGGAAGGCCTGATTCAGGCCTTGCGCCGTTTGCCCGGCGTGGGGGTGAAGTCGGCCTCGCGCATGGCGTACCACTTGCTGCAACATGACCGCGAGGGGGCCGAGTTAATTTCGCAAGCCTTGCACCAAGCCGCTGCCCAAGTGCAGCATTGCGAACGCTGCCATACCTTCACCACTCAGCCTGTGTGTGACACCTGTTTGGATGAGGGGCGTGACACCACCCGCTTGTGCGTGGTCGAGACCCCTGCCGATCAATCGGCAGTGGAGCGCACCGCGGCCTACAAAGGTCTTTACTTTGTCCTGATGGGGCGGATTAGCCCCTTAGATGGATTTGGCCCCAAGGACATTGGCTTGCAAAAGTTGATGACACGTGCCAGTGATGGCTTGGTCAAAGAGGTCATTTTGGCCACCAATTTCACTGCTGAAGGCGAAGCCACCGCCCATGTGTTGGGCGAGGCTTTGAAGAAGCGTGGCGTACAAGTCACGCGCCTAGCCCGTGGCGTGCCTGTGGGTAGCGAGTTGGAATATGTCGACCTAGGCACCATTGCGCACGCCTTGGTGGATAGGCGCGACGCTTAACTTATTTTTTGGCGACCTTGGTGTCGCCTTTACTTTTCTTGTCGCGTTTACCTTCTTTGGCAGAAGCTGTTTTGGTGCCCTTGGCGCTCTTGCCACCCTTGGCAGCTGCTTTGCGTTTGGCGATCGCTTCAGGGGAGAGGTCTAGTTTGCCGTTGTCGGCCACTTGAGCGGTGACATCCCCGAGCATGTTGGCGCTGCGCGGCACCAACAAGGCTGACCCAGCTTTGATGATCATGCGAGGCGGGATGTTGTTGATGGTGCGAAAGTCTGCCTCGCTCATGTTCACTTTTTTGGCGGCATCGGCCACTTTCATGGTGGAGGGCGCAATCCATGCTGTCCATGTTGCCATGCGAGCCAAGGTGGAGGCTTCGTAGTTGCGTTGAAAGACTTCGGCGTTGTCCCAAGGCAGCAAGATGTTGGGTGTCCCTGCCGCAAGTAGCACAGGGCGGTGCGCAGAGGGGTTCAGGGCTTTGAAGTCTTGTTCAGAGATATCGGCCAATTTAGCAGCCACGCTCACATCCATGTCACGAGGCAGGGGAACACTTTGGAAATAAGGATGGTTAGGGATGCTGGGCAGCACCACGCTGAACAAAGGGGGGTTACCCACGATGTTTTTCATGGCCTGAAGTTTGGGCACATACATGCGCGTTTCCATGGGCATGTTCAGGTCGGTGTAGCCAGTCGGCAGGCCAGCGCGTTTGTTGCGCGCAATGGCTTTCCCCACATTGCCTTCACCCCAGTTGTAGGCGGCTAGCGCTAGATGCCAATCGCCAAACATTTTGTGCAGACGCTCTAAATAGTCTAAGGCGGCGCGGGTAGAGGCTTGTACATCGCGACGGTCGTCACGGAAGGCGTTTTGCTTGAGGTCAAAGCTTTTGCCTGTGGCTGGCATGAACTGCCACATGCCGCTGGCACGCGCGCTGGAGACGGCTTGAGGGTTGAAGGCACTTTCGATGAAAGGAAGCAGCGCCAATTCAGCGGGCATTTTGCGTGCTTCTATTTCTTCAACGATGTGAAAGAGGTATTTGCTTGACCGCTCACTCATGCGTTGCAAATAGTCGGGTTTGTTCGCGTACCAATGGGTACGGTCGTTGACTAAATCACTGTCGAGGTTGGGCATTTGGTAGCCCTTGCGGATGCGTTCCCACAAATCATTGGGAAGGTTCAGGGTGGCGACATCATCACGTTTGACGCTACCCTGGGTGACAGGGCTGAGAACCGATGGTGCTTTGGATTCTGTTTCTCTGTCTTTTCCTGGAGGTTCGGCTAAGTTGGCACAGCCCGTGAGTAGCAAAAGACTAAAGCTGATGACGGCAAGTAGAAATCTCATCTGAAATTATTCTTCCATTCACGAAGCGCTGCAAAGACAGCGACATCGTCTGTTTGTTCGGTTGCTGAGAGTCCAGCGTGTTGTGCCACGGCAAGTCGCACATCGGGGTGTCTAGCCCGCAGAAACGGGTTGATCTGCAATTCTTTGCCAAGCTGTGCGGGTAGGGTGGGCATTCCCTCTTTCCTGAGCTGCTGGCACTCTGCCATGTAGGTCTGCAACGCGGTGTTGCGAGGTTCTACGGCGACGGCAAATCGCAAGTTGGAAAGAGTGTACTCGTGGGCGCAACAGACCTTTGTCGTTGCGGGCAAAGCAGCCAGACTGTCCAAGGAGGCCAGCATTTGCGCAGGCGTACCTTCAAAAATCCGACCACACCCTCCCGAGAACAAGGTGTCACCACAAAACAGCACCGGACTGGTGGGAGCATTCGGTAAAAAGTAAGCCACGTGGCCTGCGGTATGGCCGGGGACGTCAATGACTTCCACCCGTTGCCCCAGCAAGTTCCAGTTGTCTCCTTGCATCACGGGCGTGAAGGGAGAGGGGATATCTTCAAGCGCTGGGCCCCAAACCTGAGCGCCCGTGGCTTGTTGCAGCTCGCGTACGCCGCCGATATGGTCAGCATGGTGATGGGTGACTAGAATCGCGGCCAACGTCAACCCTTGGTTGGCAAGCGCTTGCAAGACAGGGGCCGCCTCGCCGGGGTCGATCACACCAGCTTGTTGGCCCTCTTGCCATAACCACAGGTAGTTGTCCGAAAACGCAGGCAGTGCAATTAGCTTCATGTCTTTCACATCCCTAAAACCCAATAGTTTGCACGACTGGCTGGCATCCCCCGCCGGTCAGTATTTATGTGCATGGGAGCAGACGTTTTTAGATCGGGCCGTGGCTGATATTTTTGGCTTTCACGCCCTTCAGTTGGGATTACCGACCCTTCATGCGTTGCAAGCCAACCGCATGCCGCACCGCTGGTTGGCATGCGATGCATATCTTCAAGCTTGGCCACAAGGCCCAGATGTGCTGGTCAGCAATTACGAGGCCTTGCCTTTTCAGGATACCAGTCTCGATTTGTTGGTCTTGCCCCATACCCTTGAGCTCAGTTATGACCCGCATGCCACCTTGCGTGAAGTCCAGCGTGTCTTGGTCCCAGAAGGCCGGGTGGTTATTTGTGGCTTCAATCCCAACAGTCTTTGGGGGCTTCGTCAGTCTTTGAGACGCAGGTGGGATGACGTCGGTGATTTCATCGGTCATGGTCGCCTGAAAGATTGGCTGCAATTGTTGAGTTTTGAGGTCGAATCCAGCAGCTTTGGTTGTTACAGACCTGCTGTCGAGACAGACCGTTGGTTGCAGCGTTGGGCTTGGATGGATTCAGCCGGTGTGCGTTGGTGGCCAATTTTTGGCTCTGTGTATGGCGTGGTGGCGGTAAAGCGGGTGCATGGCATGCGTTTGATGTCCCCCGCTTGGAAACGCGCAGTGCCGCGTGCAGCTTCGGTGGTGACCACGGCTTCTCACACCGCTTCTAAAGGAATGGAATGACAACGGTCGAGATTTATACCGATGGCGCCTGCAAGGGAAATCCAGGCCCTGGCGGCTGGGGGGCCTTGCTTCGATCTCCCTCGGGACAGGAGAAAGAGCTCTTTGGCGGTGAATTAGAAACCACCAACAACCGGATGGAATTGATGGCTGTCATTGAGGCCTTGCGGGCCTTGAAGCGACCTTGCCAAGTCGCTTTGTACTTGGACAGCGAGTACGTGCGCAAAGGCATCACTGAGTGGATCCATGGTTGGAAAGCGCGAAACTGGCGGACCGCCGCCAAGCAGCCCGTGAAAAATGCAGACCTCTGGCAGCAACTGGATGTGCTGACCCATCAAGGTGACCACGACATCGTGTGGCACTGGGTCAAGGGCCATGCCGGCCATGTCGACAACGAGCGGGCAGATGGATTGGCCAACCGAGGTGTGGAACAAGTCCTGTCTACTCGGTGACACCCCTTGTGAAGTCTGCGTAAATCCCTATTTTTTTGAGGGCTACGCTGGTACATTGCTAGCTGTTTTAAATGCAACTGAAAAGAAGTTAATTCATGGCCATTCAAAAGAAGATGTATTCGATCGTCGCCGTGGTGGGCATAGTGGGTGCTTCAACTTTGGCATGGTGGTTACAAAGTCCAAAGGTAGACACCGCTGCGAACGCTAACGGCGGTGTGCGCGCTACTGGGGTTGAGCTGGGGCAAGTCAAAAAAATGACCTTGCGGGATGACACCGAGGCGGTGGGTACGCTGCGCTCTTTTCAAAACGTGATGCTGCGACCCGAAGTGGCAGGCCGAGTCTTATCGCTAGGGTTTTCTGATGGCGCGCGCGTGCGGGCTGGTCAAGTCTTGGTTCAAATGGATGACACCTTGCAGCGTGCTGAAGTACAGCAGTCATTGGCACAGCTGTCGGTCGCGAAGGCCAACCACAAGCGCAACCAAGAGCTGGTGGCGCAGAACTTTTTGGCCCAACGTGCCTTGGATGAAAGCTCCGCTGCCTTACAGGTGGCAGATGCGCAGTTTGGTTTGTCTTGTGCGCGTTTGGAGCGCATGCGTTTGATTGCCCCCTTCAATGGGGTGGTCGGCATTCGAAATATCAACGTGGGTGATTACGTCAAAGATGGCGCCGACTTGATCAACCTCGAAAATATTGGCAGCTTGTATGTGGATTACCGTTTGCCTGAGCGCTTCCAGGCCAAAGTCCAACCGGGACAGACGATCGAAGTCAAGCTTGACGCCTTCAGTGGTCGCTTGTTCAAAGCCAAAGTTGAAGCCGTCGACCCCTTGATTGATGCCAATGGCCGTTCCATTGGTGTTCGTGCCGTGTTGGAAAACACCGCGGGTGAGCCTATTGCGCCCAGTGGCGCCAAACCGTCTGGGGCGGCTGTGGCGGCTGCTGGACCTGCTTCTTCGCCCGCTTCTGCGTCGGCTTCAGCTGCTGCCGTGGTGAAGCCCGCAACCCCTGTGAAGCCTGCAGCTTTGCCCATCCTCCCTAAAACTGTCGCCGCACCAGGCGGTGTTGCACTCGCGTCGCCCCAGAGCTTGGGATGTGCGACCAACATGTTTGACCGAACCCGTGTCAGCGCAGGGGGGGATCAAAACGGGCCCTTGCGTCCCGGGATGTTTGCGCGCGTGAGCGCTGTGTTCTTGGTCAAACCCAACGCCTTGGTGGTGCCAGAAGAAGCCATCGTGCCCCAAGCGGGCAAGCAGTTTGTGATCAAGGCGATTGCGCCAGAAGACTTGCCCGTGCCTCCAGCGGGCGCCTCCAGCGCGACGGCGAGTGCGCCTGTCTTACCGCCTGATACGAAGTTGGTGTCGCAGCGCGTTGAGGTCAAGTTAGGCATTCGACGTGGCGGTCAAGTTGAAATTACTGAAGGCTTAGCCGAGGGTGACACGATCGTCCTTGCAGGCCAACAGCGCCTGCAAAAAGATGGCTCTCCCTTACGCGTGGTGGAGCTGGGACGTGGCTCTGCGAGTCCTGCATCTGCCGCTAGCAGCGCCGCTGTCAGTGCCAGTGGCGCGAGTTCGGCTGCTAGC
>CANGML010000088.1 GCA_947454585.1 Comamonadaceae bacterium | reverse complement strand
CCGAGGTGTACTTCACGTCCAGCTTCTTGCCCACCGCCTTCTCGAGGTTGTCGATGATGCGCTGGCAAATCTCCACGTGGTAGCCCACATACTTGCCGTCACCCAAGGTGTAAGACAAAGCGCCCGATGAGTCGCGCACCCCCATGGTGATTGAGCCTGAGGCTTTGACTTTAGCGATGGTGTCATTGGCTTGCGCGAACGCGGTGCCAGCCAACAAACCAGTGACTACCAAGGTAAGAAGATGCTTTTTCATGGAACGCTCCAATTACGGTTAAAAAAGTGCATTCTAGGCAGAGATTGGCGAGGGAAAGCCCCTAGCGGCGCTTGCCGTGCAACAAAGCAATGTTCATCTCCGCCGACAACGTGCTGGCGTAGAACTTATCAATCATCTCGACCGAGGTGCGGGCATTTCTGGCCAAGGTCAGCAAATCGATATTGCCGCCATAGATGAGCCGAAACGTGATCGCCGTGTGGCGCAGGCTGTACAGCGTTCGGTCCGTGCCATGCGGCCCCGCTTTGATGCCGAGTTCTTTCAGCATCCAGTTGAACGACCAACCCGTGATGTCCAGCACCAAGCGCCTGTTCTGCTCTTCAGGGAAAAACACATAGTCTTCAGGTTTGCCGTAACCGCGTGTGGTTTGGTAGGCCAACAACTTTTTATAGATGTTCACGGCAGGCGGCAGGCTCACGGTGGCCGCTTTGTGGCGCTTGACCTCGGGCAAGTTCAAACGCAGGTAGTGGTAGGCGCCCTGAATTACTTCGAGGTGTTTGTTCTTGATTTGGCGGATGTCCCCAGGCCGCACAAAGGTGTAGACCATGAACCGAATCAGCCAGTTCATCTCCATGGGCATGTGGTGGTACTCGGCCCTGATCCACGCCTTGTTGCCTTCGCCCCAATCGTAGGTTTGGGTACGCAACTGCTTGGACTTGCGCAACAACGCGGCGTACTCGGTCACCGTGAACGCACCTCTGGAATTGGGCTGCGACTTCAAGGACGGGAAAGGTGGTACCGCCTTGAGGATCTCTTTGCGCACCAACAGGTGCAGCAGCTTGCGCGCTTGCGCCATGTAGCCTTGAATGGTCGAAGCCGATAGTTGTTGCAGTGTCAAAAAAGAGATGAACGCACTCAGCACTTGGGCATTGATTTTGTTCAGCGGTTGTTTTTTGAAGAAATCAAAAATCAGGCCCTCTAAGCGAATCTTGCTCATCACGAAAGAACCATGCTTGATCTCATCACGTCTGACCTTTTCCTCCTCGGCCAACAAGACCTCCTCGATCAAATCGTGCAACAGCTGCTGGTTGCGCGCTTCGACCATTTCGAAAGGCGCGCGCTTGGGGATGTAGGCACCCGACTCCTCTAAGGATTCAAAAATTTGACGCGCAAATTGCTTGGCTTCTTCGCAATCTGTCGTCTTCAAACTCTGAATCGTGTAACGCCCGAGGTTGTAAAAGCGCATCTGCCAATAGCGGCTGCCTGCAATACGGTAAAGCTTGAGTTTGGGCGGCAAACCCTCCACCGAGGTAAAGCTGGCCTTGATGGGCGCGTTGCGCGCCCGCGGATTGTTGTAAGCGCCATCGTTCGATGACGTATGAGCCCATGACACGTTCATCTGCATTGGATCCCCCCATGTCAATCTGAATTTGTTGAATTTGTTGAATTCATTGAAATTACATATTAAACAAAGACATATTCAAATTTGTTAAATTTACTTATATATTCACTCTGATGTGCATAGTTCATAACTATATAGAACTACATCCGGCTTGTCACCTGTTCAATAAACTTAGATAAATCAATAAGTTAGAAATAAATCAATCAATAAATAGCAACAACCCTCGTTGCTATCGCAGCTTTAGCTGCTTTTGGCGCACAAGCGCAGTCTTTTGTGAACTTGACTGGCCGCGCCAGCATGGATGTATCGACTTTTGAAGCGACTGGCTCAACAGCTGGCGCTGCTGCTGACTTTCGTAGCCGTGTTCGCGTAGCGGACACATCGTCACGCATCACTTTCGCTGCACAAGAAGATTTAGGCGCGGGCTCTCGCGCTGGTGTGTATTGCGAAACTGGCATCAACATCGACAACGCAGCTGCAACTGGCCAAGCCGGTACAGCCAATGCCAACACCTCAGAGTTCTGCTCACGCGAAGGCCGTTTGTACTACGGTAACAACTTGGCTGAAGTCCGTTTGGGCCGTCAAAACGTGTGGTGGACACAGGGTGTCTTGAACCAAGTGGGTTCACGTCACTTAGGTTCTGACTCCTTCACCAACTTGCAAAACGGGGGTGTCGGCGTCTTGGGCGTGCGTTTGGAAAACATGGTCATGGTTCACTTCAACGGCGATGCAGGTGCATTTGCTGGTTCGCAAGTTTATGCAGGCCGCATGGGTGGTGCAACTGGCGAAGCAGCAATACAAAACACCAACACGAACGGCCAATACGCGGGTGGTAAATTGGTTTACACGGCGGGTCAAATTGTCGGCTTGGTCGATTACCAAACTTCACACAACTCACTGGGTACAGCGGCAACGTCAACTGCAGGCGCGACAGACAGCTTCGACCGTACAGCAACCAAACTAGGCCTTGGTTACAAGTATGCTGGCGCAGCAAGCACCAGCATCGTGTCTGCTCAAATGTGGAACAAAAAGCGTACGGATCTGACGACCCCAGGTGCAGCTCTGTCTATCGCTGGTGGCGGTGGCGTAGCAGGTGCGGCTCTTACTGGCGTTGCTGGCTCTACAGCCACTGGTTCAGGCAAAGACTCTGGCTACGGTTTTGTGGTTGAACACGATCTCGGCAGCAACAACATGTTGATCGCGCAGTGGGGCAAAGCAAACAACCTGAAAGACAGCACAGGTAACGAACTGGCCAGCACTGGCGCTTCGGCTTACACCATCGGCTATCGTCAAGCCCTGTCTAAGCGTACACATTGGTACACGGCTTACCACACCATCAAGAACGATGCCAACATCAACTACAACATGAGCGGTGGTAACTACTCTTCTGCTGCAAACGTTGGTAACGGCGCACAGATCAAGATGATCGCTCTGGGCATGCAACACGACTTCTAATCCCTACGCTGGCGCAAGCCAGTGAAGGTTTTAAAAGATCAAAACCCCACTGTGGCAACACAGTGGGGTTTTTTAGTGGGCGTTTGAAAAGCTTATTTCAACGCATCGCGCTTCCACATCTCCCAAGGCCTGTCCAAATGTTGGTCGTTCATGTCCGAGGTAGCTTGCGCTTCTGCCTCGGTGAGGAAGGTGATTTCGCCTAAGCGCGAGGCTTCGCTTTGCAGGCGCGCATTGCTTTCGGTGTAGATGCCGCGGTACACGGCTTGCTTGATCGAATTGCCCACCGTCACGCTGCCATGGCCCCGCATCAGGGCCACATTGGATTTACCCAAGGTCGTGGCCAGTGATTCGCCCAAGGCCTGGTTGCTGATCAACAAATCGCTGCTCTCGCCTGCGCTGTGGCGTATCTCGAAGACCGGTGTCACCGCGCCTAAAAAGCCACTCATGTGGCAAATGGGCCGCAAGCGCGCACCCGTCACACCAAACGGGATGACGGCTGGTGAATGGCTGTGAATCACCGACATCACATCAGGCCGTGCTTTGTAGATGGCACTGTGAATGAAACGCTCCACATAAGTGCGGCGGCCTTGCGCGTCGTGCACGTTGCCGTCCAAATCAACTTCCACAATGTCTGCTACTTCGACCAAGGCGGGCGCCATGCTGCGGGCGATAAAAAAGCGGTCAGGCTTGTGCGGATGACGCACGCTGATGTGGCCAAAGCCGTCGAGCACGCCTTGGTTCACCAAGATGTGGTTGGCCAGTGCCAGGTCTTCTAAAACTTGAGTTGTCATGGTGGTCCTTTATTCTGCTTTGATGCCTGCGTAGGCGGCGACACGGGCCCAGCGCACCAGCTCGGCACGCATGAAGTCGGTGCCTTCTTCGGCACTGGTGAAGAAGGGCTCAAACCCGAGCTTTTCAAACTTGGCTTTCATCTCGGGCGATTTGCCCACTTGCACAAAAGCGGCATTGAGCTTTTTGACCACCGCGGGTGGCGTGCCTGCGGGCGCATACACGGCAAACCAATTGGCCAAGTCCACCCCTTTAAAGCCACCTTCTGCCAGCGAAGGCACGTTGGGCAAATTGGGGTTGCGTTGAGAGGCGGCCATGGTGATGGCGCGGATACGGCCTTGCTGGATGTAGGGCAGCGCGTTTTGCACAGGGCTGAACATATAGGCCAACTGGCCACCCACCAAGTCGGTCATGGCTTGCGATTGACCTTTGTAGGGAATGTGGTTGGTCTTGGTGCCGGCGAGTTGGTTAAAAAACTCGGCATGCAAATGTTGTGGACTGCCCATGCCTGCGCTGCCGTAGTTCAACTCACCGGGGCTGGCTTTGGCTAGGTCAATAAATTCACGCAAGGTGTTCACTTTGACGGACGGGTGAACCACTAACACCGAGCCGGTTTGGCCCACGAGGGTGATGGTCTGCAAGTCTTTCAGCAAGTCATAGGGCAACTTGCGGTAAACCGCCACGTTGGTGGCGATGGTGCCAGGCGACACCAACAAGGTGTAGCCATCGGGTTTGGCCTTGGCCACCATTTCTACGCCGATGTTGCCGCCCGCGCCGAGGCGGTTTTCGATCACCACGGGTTGACCCAAAATCTCGCTCACTTTTTGGCCCAAAGTGCGTGCCAACAAATCGGTGCCACCGCCCGCAGCCACGGGCACGATGATTTGGATGGGCTTGTTGGGAAAAGCTTGGCTAAAAGCCAAGGAGGTGAACCCCAACAGCGAGGCCAACAACCCAGCTTTGATGCCGTTGGAAATAGTTAAAAAATGCGGTTTCATGGATTCGCCCTGTGATGTGCTGGCAGCAGTTTAATCACTCCCAGATGACTCAACTTGTCACTGCGGTGTCAGCGCCCGTTTCTTGTCGATAATTGCAGGTTGCACCCCATGATGACCATGCCCCACACCCACGATTTAGCCTTACCCACTGCGCCTTCGCACGAGCCGCTGGGGGCTGTGACGCTGGAAGCCGTGACACTCAGGCGTGGCAACCGCACCATCTTTCACAACTTGAGTTTGCAACTGACTGAAGCGCGAATCGGTTTGATAGGCGACAACGGGTCTGGCAAGAGCAGCTTGTTCCGGCTCATCAGTGGCTTAGACCAAGCCCAGTCTGGACGCGTTGTGCTGCCCGAAGGCAAGCACGTGGTGGGCATGATGTTTCAAAACCCAGATGAGCAAATCATCTTCCCCACGGTGGAGGAAGAACTGGCACTCAGCCTGCACCACCTCCAGCTGTCAAGTGCAGATGCCCAAGCGCGTGTACGTGCCTGGTTGGCCGAGCGCGGCTTGGCAGCATGGGCGCCACGCGCGATTGGCAGCTTGAGCCAAGGTCAGCGTCAGCAGGTGTGTTGGTTGGCCTTGCAAATTGCTTCGCACCGCACCTTGTTGTTGGATGAACCTTTTGCGAGCCTCGACTTGCCGCACCAAGCCCTGCTGCGCCGTGACATGGCACAAGCCGCGCCACAGATCATCGTGGCCACCCACGTGATGGATCCCATCCGTGCCTTTGAGCGCGTGATTTGGTTGGACCAAGGCCAAGTGCGCGCCGACGGGTCTGGCGCCGAGGTGTGCGCGGCCTATGAAGCCGATGTGGCTTCGCGCACGGCCTAAACACAGGTCATCACCCCATGGGCAGCCTTTACAGCGAACAACACACGTGGTTACACGGCATTCCTGCGGGACTGAAGCTGCTGATGCTCGCCTTGCTGGGCACCGGGCTTTTCTTGACCGACCAACTGCCCGTGTTGGCTGGTGCGACCGCGGTGTGTGTGGCGATCTATGCTTCGCTGGGTCGCGCCGCGCTTCGTGCCCAGCCTTTGGTCATCGGTGTATTGGTGGCGAGCGCCTTGGTGGCCAGCTTTCACCTGTTCATGCAACACCCCGCGCTGGCTGGCATCACGGTCATGCGTTTGGTGAGTGCCACCTTGATGGGCATCGCGCTCACGCTCACCACGCGCTACAGCGACTTGCTGCAGGTGTTTGAGCGTGTGCTCTCCCCCCTGCAGCGCCTGGGGCTGAACACCGAAGCCCTCGCCTTGCAGCTGGCCTTGATGCTGCGCTTCACCGAGCATTTCTTTATGCTGTGGCGCCGCTTAGACGATGCACACCGGGTGCGCACCGGCAAAGCCGGCGGTTTTAAAATATTGGCTCCTCTCACCATCCAGATGCTGATGGCTGCGCGCCGCGTGGCAGACACCTTGCATTTGCGCTTACGTCGTTGAATTGATGAACACCTCTACCTTCCACCTTGCTCTGGTCTCTTTGTTTGCTGCCTTGGTTGCCGTGTTCGGCTTGATCCCCAAGATTGACCTGCCTTTGGGCGTGCCCATCACCCTGCAAACCTTGGGCGTCATGTTGGCGGGTTGTCTGTTGGGCCCCAAGCGTGCCTTGCAAGCCTTGCTGTTGTTCTTGGCCGCCGTGGCCTTGGGCTTGCCTTTGTTGTCGGGTGGCCGTGGCGGCGTGGGGGTGTTCTTTGCGCCTGCCGCGGGCTATTTGTTGGGCTGGCCACTCGGCGCGTTCATCACGGGCTTGGCCATGTCGCTCTTGCCATCGAGCACCCCCCGCAGTGCGGCCATCAGCGCCTTGGTGGCGTCCGCCTTGGGTGGCTTGTTGGTGGTGCATCTTTGCGGTGTGATCGGTTTGGTCTACATCGCCAAGCTCTCGTGGGCGCAAGCGGTGATCGGCACCTTGGTGTTTGTCCCCGGTGATCTGATCAAGTGCGCCTTGGCGGCCACCGTGGTGCACACCGTGGCGCGTGGCTTGCCCGATTGGCGCTTGGGTGGCTGACACCCTGGTTCATGCGCCGCTGGCACGGTGGGCGCAGACCCGCGCAGAGCACGTGGCCATGGATGACGGCCACAGCACGCTCACCTTCGCCCAGTTGCACGCCGCTGTGCAGCAACAAGCTGAAGCACTGCAAAAGGCCCACGCACCTG
>CANGML010000087.1 GCA_947454585.1 Comamonadaceae bacterium | reverse complement strand
GCGGGTGTGGATGGCGTCAATGGGGCCCAGTCGGCACGCGGTGGCGGGCACATGGCTGCCGATGCTGGCCAGCAACACGATGAGGGCCACTTGACGCATGTAGGTCGACTTACCGCCCATGTTGGGGCCGGTGATGACCTGCATGCGGTGCAGGTGACCCAAGCGCGTGTCGTTGGCAATGAAGGTTTTGGCTGCGCCGCAGTTGACCACACCGTGCGTTTCGGCCAATCGGGCTTCCACCACGGGGTGACGGCCTTGGCTGATCTCGATGCACGGGGTTTTGACAAACTCAGGCGCACACCAACCCAGCGTGAGCGAGCGTTCAGCCAAGGCGCACAAGGCGTCGAGCGTGGCCACCGCTTGTGCCAGGCGGGTGAGGGCGGGCACAAAGGGCTGCAAGGTGTCGAGCAGTTGCTCGAACAACAACTTCTCGCGGGCCAAAGCGCGCTCTTGAGCGCTGAGGGCTTTGTCTTCAAAGGTTTTGAGCTCGGGCGTGATGAAGCGCTCGGCGTTCTTCAAGGTTTGACGGCGTGTGTAGTCGGCGGGGACTTTGTCGATCTGGCCTTGCGTGACCTCGATGTAAAAGCCATGCACTTTGTTGAACTGCACGCGCAAGTTGGCAATGCCAGTGCGCGCACGTTCGCGGGCTTCGAGCTCAAGTAAGAAGCCGTCGCAGTTGTTTTGGATGGCGCGCAGCTCGTCGAGGTCGGCGTCGTAGCCGTGGCCGATGACGCCCCCATCGCGCACCAAGACGGCGGGCTCAGGTAGCAAAGCACGTTCGAGCAATGCACCGCATTCGGGCGGCACGCTCATGTCTCGCGCTATTTGCGCCAGTAGGGTGGGCGGCGAAGCGCTCTGCTGCGTGTCCCCCGCTCGCTGCGCGAGCTCCTCCTTGACCTCCGCAGAGCGCTCCGCCGCCCACCCTTGTGATGCGGTGGGGATGAGGGGTTGTATGCGTAGCGCTTTTTGTAGCGCTTGACCCAGCGATACCAGTTCGCGAGGTCGCACTTGGCGCAGTGACACGCGGGCGCTGATGCGCTGCACATCGCCCGAGCCTTTGAGGGCCTCGCGCAGCACTTTGTAGCTTTGGGTGCGGTTGTCTTGCAGCGCCTCTATCGCGGCTAAGCGTTGCAGGGCTTGGTTGCGGTCACGCTCGGGTGAGAGCAGCCAGTGTTTGAGCTGGCGGCTGCCCATGCCTGTCATGCAGGTGTCGAGCAACGAGAACAGCGTGGGCGCGTCTTCGCCCCGCAGGGTTTGGATCAACTCGAGGTTACGACGCGTGGTGAGGGGCAGGTCAATCAGCGCATCGTTACGCGCCACGTAGACACCGTGGACGTGCTTGAGGGCGCGGCCTTGGGTGTGTTCTGCGTAAGCGAGCAATGCCGCGGCAGCGGCGTGGGCTTGCACCACGTCTTGCGCATTCCAGGCGTTGAGTGAGGCGGCTTGCAAATGTTCGAGCAGCTTGCGGCCACCCAGCGCGGCGTCAAACTGAAAGGCGGGGCGCACTTGGGCGGGCAGCCCTAGCTGTGCGCAAAAGTTTTTCAGCTGTTGTTCAAACGCAGGGCTGACCTCGGCGCTGTAGACGATTTCGCTGGGCTGCACACGGGCCATCCAGTTGGGCAGCTCGGCCGTGTCGCATTCCGCTAGATGCACCAAGCCTTGCGTGACACTGAGCCAGGCGAGGCCGCAACCGGCGCGGTCGCTTTGGTGAATGGCCAGCACATAGGCTTCGGTTTTGTCGCTCAACAAGGCGCTGTCGGTCAGCGTGCCGGGCGTGACCACACGCACCACTTTGCGCTCGACGGGGCCTTTGCTGGCACCCACATCACCCACTTGCTCGCAAATCGCGACCGATTCACCGAGTTTGATGAGGCGCGAGAGATAGGTCTCGAGTGAATGAAACGGCACACCGGCCATCACTACCGGCTCGCCGTTGGACTGGCCGCGCTGCGTGAGGGTGATGTCGAGCAGGCGCGTGACCTTCTCGGCATCGGCAAAGAACAGCTCGTAAAAGTCGCCCATGCGGTAGAACAGCAGCGTCTCGGGGTACTCGGCCTTGAGTCCCAAGTACTGCTGCATCATGGGGGTGTGCCCAGCCCAACTTGGGTTGGTAAGGCTTGAATTATTTTTTTCCTTGTCTTTCAATTGACTCGCCTGACACCTTGGTTCAATCCAGCCTCTGACGATACCACTTCAACTGCGCGCGACGGGCTGTTGTCACCCAGGTCAGCCTTGGCAATGAATAACCTTCAGAACTTGTCGGCCATTCTTGACGCGGTTCAGACGGAGGTCAATAATATTTCTTTGATGAATCGTTGTTTCGTTAATGAGACAAATTCAGACATGCAGGAGATCCCGATGCGCCACGCAGAGTCCCAGCCAGCCGCCATTGAATTCATAGGCGTCGACAAGAGTTTCGGCGTGCCCGATACGCCGTCTTGGGTTTTGGCCGCACGCGAGGTGACCTTTGCGGTGGCGCCCGGCGAGGTGGTCTCCATCATTGGCCCTTCGGGCTGTGGCAAGAGTACCTTGCTCAACATGGGCTCTGGCTTGGCAAAACCTTCTGCCGGCATTGTCAAAGTCGGGGGCGAGGTGGTCAATGGGCCGAACAAGCATGTGGCCTTCATGCTCCAAAAAGACTTGCTCATGCCTTGGCGCACGATTGCCCAAAACATTGAATTTGGTTTGGAATTACGTGGCGTCGCTGCCAACCAGCGCCATGCCGTGTCCAGCCAATTGATCGCCCAATGTCATTTGACAGGTTTTGACAACCACTACCCGCACCAGCTCTCGGGGGGAATGCGCCAGCGTGCAGCGATGGCACGCACCTTGGCGGTGGACCCCTTGGTCTTGTTGATGGACGAGCCGTTTTCTGCCCTTGATGCCCAAACCAAAATGATCTTGCAGCAAGACTTGGCACGCACGGTTGCTCAGCAAGGGAAAACGGTGTTGTTCATCACCCATGATTTGTCTGAGGCAGTGGCGTTGTCAGACCGCATCTTGGTGATGAGCGAGCGCCCCGGCACCATCGTCGAACAAATCAAGGTGGCTATTCCAGACCGCGACAACCCCATGCAACGCCGCAAAGACAGCCGCGTGGGGGAATACGTCGCAAGGCTGATGGATCTTCTCAAACTTGACGCGAACACCGAAGTTCACTGACCTTTTTTCCAACGCTTCTTCATCCAACCATTAGGAGTTTTTGTATGAGCCGTGCTTCCACCTCTTTCATGGGCCGCCGTTTGGCGTTGGCGCTTGCCGCGTCTGCTGCATTGGCGTTGCCCATCGCTGTCAAGGCGCAGGCCTTGCAAGAGATTACTTACTTGCTGCCTGCCCCCAGCACCTTGCCAGCCTTTGGACCTTGGATGATTGCGCAGGCCAAGGGCTACTACGCTGCGGAAGGCTTGGATGTGAAATTTGTCACGGGTCGTGGCGGCGTGGATGTGGCCAAACAAGTGGGCGCTGGCAACGCGGTGATTGGTGGTGCCATTGGGGACACGCCCATCATCGCGCGGGCCCAAGGCATTCCTGTCAAGGCTGTGGCGGTGTTGGGTGCCGGTTCACTCACGCAGTTGGTCACCCACAAGGACGAAAGAATTGAAAGCCCGCGCGAGCTCAAAGGCAAGACGGTCACGGTGTTGGCTTACACCGACACCACCTATTACGCCTTGCTCGGCATGCTGAGTAAAGTGGGGTTGACCAAGAATGATGTGAATATTCAAGCCGCGGGTCCTGCCGGTGTGTGGCAGCAGTTTGCAGCCAAGAAAGCGGTGGGCATGGCGGGCGTGCCAGATTGGACAGTGAGTGCGATGGAGGCTGGCTCCCAGGTCGACATCTTGCCTGCAGATGTGTATTTCAAGAGCATGGCCCAAGCGATTTTGGCCTCCGATGAGACCATCGAAAAGAACCCGCAATTGATCCAAAAGTTGGTGCGTGCCACGGTCAAGGGCATGAAAGACATCATGGCCGATCCGAAGGCGGCGACGGCCGTTTACGTGGCCCATGTGCCAGCCAACAAAGGCAAAGATGCGTCCATCTTGAAGGCCTTTGAGCTCTACAACCAATACGTTTATGCCAAACAAAAAGTGCCTGGCCAGATGGACGAAGCGCGTTTGGGCGAGTTGCAAAAGTTTTATGTGGACAACGGCGTTGTGCCCAAAAGCGTGCCTTTGAAAGACCTCTACACCAACCAGTTTGTCTCTGGAAAGTAAGCCTTCATGAATGCCCAACGCGACCGCCTCGTGACCAGCAGCTTGAGTTTGGCTGTCTTGGTTTTATTTCTGGCTGCCTGGGAGTGGGGGCCGGCTTGGTTGGGTGTGCCTGAATTTGTCTTGCCGCGTTTCACTGCAGTTTGCGCAGAAGCGGCGCGCATCTGGGACGCCGAGCGCTTGCTGTGGCATGCCGGCATCACCTCTGCTGAAGTGGTGATTGGCTTTGTGTTGGGCTCGCTCATGGGGGCTTTGATTGGTTACGCCTTGGGCTTGTCACCGCGTGTCGAGGCGGTGCTGTCTCCTTATTTGCTGGCGCTTCAGATCGCTCCCAAAGTGGCTTTTGCCCCCTTGTTTGTGATGTGGCTGGGTTACACCATGTATCCCAAAATTTTGGTGGCTGTGTTGATTGTGTTTTTCCCTGTCTTGATCAACGTGTTGTCCGCCATGCGCACCATGGATGACGACATGATCAATTTGGCGCGTTCGTTCTCAGCCACCCGTTTGCAAGTGTTCCGCATGGTGGAGTACCCCACCACCATGCCCGCCTTGTTTTCAGGCTTACGCATTGCCAGTACCTTGGCTGTGATCGGGGTCGTGGTGGGTGAGTTGGTCGGCGGCAACATGGGCTTGGGTTATTTGCTGGTGTTCTTTGAAGGCCAGGGCAACACGGCCGGTGTGTTCGTCATCATTGGCGCCTTGACGGTGATTGGCATCGTGGCGTATTACGCCGTGGTGTTGACGGAACAACGCGTCTTGCACTACTTGCCTAGCGCAGAGAGGCGCCACGCATGACTGCTTCGCAACCAGAGATATTCCTCACCGATCGCCGCATCTTGGTCACAGGCGGTGCGCGTGGCTTGGGTGAAGCCTTTGTGCGTGCACTGGTGCAGGCCGGTGCGCGGGTGGTGATCAGCGATGTCTTGCATGCGCGCGGTCAGGCCTTGTCTGACGAATTGGGTGAGTCCACCCATTACGTGGCAATGGACATGTCTGACCCCGCCGCCATCCAAGCAGGGGTGGCTGCGGCGGCGGCCCATTGGGGGGGATTGGATGGCTTGGTCAACAACGCGGCGGTGACCAATTCGGGCGGCAAAAACATGGATGAGTTGGCTGTCGACACCTGGGACCACGTGATGGCGGTCAATGTGCGCGGCCCCTGGCTGGCCACGGTGGCTGCCACGCCGCATTTGGCAGCCCGTGGCAGCGGCCGTGTGGTGAACCTCGCGTCTGACACCGCCTTGTGGGGTGCGCCTCGCTTGATGGCCTATGTGTCTAGCAAAGGGGCGGTGATGGCCATGACGCGTTCGATGGCGCGTGAGTTAGGTCCGCAAGGCATCACGGTCAATGCCGTGGCGCCTGGACTGACCTTGGTTGAAGCCACCGAATACGTGCCAGAAGCGCGCCACCAGTACTACCGCCAAGGGCGCGCCATTGAACGTGCACAAGTGCCCGATGACGTGACCGCGACCGTGTTGTTTTTGCTGTCCCGCGGCAGCGGCTATGTGACGGGCCAAGTGTTGCCGGTCAATGGCGGCTTTGTGATGAATTAATTCAGTTTCCTAGGAGATCTCCATGACCAACACCCCAGCCGCCAACCAACCCGTGTTCAATGAGCGCGGCCTCATGGATGCGTTGATCCCGCCCGAGGCAGAGATTCAACGCAGCCTGATGCCAGCCGCCGGGCAAGACTTTGGCGCTTGGCTCGACGCGCGCGTGGCGCGTTTCGCGACCCGTACCTACGATTGGGATGCGTTGGCCTTTCAAGCCAAAGTCGATCCGCGCTACCGTCGCGCCCAAATGCGTTACATGGGCACGGGGGCAACCGGCGTGTCCAGCGATAACAACACCGTGCCCTCCGCCCACTTCACGTTTTCGACCATGGTCATTCCGGCTGGCGGCATCGGCCCGTCACACATCCACTACGACGTGGAAGAGGTGTTCTTTGTGTTGCGCGGCAAGATGAAGATCGTGTGCGAAAAAGATGGCCAGCGTTGGGAGTCCATCCTGCATGAACGCGATTTGATCTCGGTGCCGCCGGGTGTCTACCGCGAAGAAGTCAACATCACCGACGAAGACGCGCTGATGTGTGTGATGTTGGGGACCCCCAAGCCCATCACACCGAAATACCCGCCTGAGCATCCGCTGTCCAAAGTCAAGCGTTGATGGACTGTTGATGCGTAGTTCAATCGATTTGCAGCAGCGATTGCAAAACTTTGTTTTGCAGCGTGCCGACACGCCCACGGGGACAGTGCAATACCGCCAAGCGGGTGCGCCCTTAGCGCAGACCACGCATGTGTTGCTGCACGGCATCGGTTCGGGCTCTGGCAGTTGGTTGATGCAACTCGAGGCGGCTGTTCGCCAAACACATCGTGTCGGCGTGCTGGCCTGGGAGGCGCCTGGCTATGGCGCCTCTAGCCCTGTTCGAGCGCTAGCGCCTGTAGCCACTGACTATGCGGCGCATTTGTGGGCTTGGCTGGACACCTTGGGTGTGAGGCAGCCCCTCACGTTGGTAGGCCATTCATTAGGCGCCTTGATGGCGGCCAGCGCCGCCGTGGCCCAGCCTTTGCGCGTGGCGCGGCTGGTGCTGTTGGCGCCCGCCCAAGGCTATGGCCAAGCGGATGCATCCCTGCGTCAGCAAAAGCTTCATGACCGTTTGCAGGCACTTCACACCTTGGGCCCTCAAGGCATGGCCAGCAAGCGTGGTGCAGCCATGTTGTCGTCACATGCCAGTGCGCAGCAACTGGCGTTTGTGCAACACATCATGGCCCAGGTGAATCCCCCGGGCTACACCCAAGCGACCCACATGCTGTCGCAGGG
>CANGML010000086.1 GCA_947454585.1 Comamonadaceae bacterium | reverse complement strand
CGGTGCCCCACCGGGAAAAATAGTGTCCCCCCAAGAAGCCAATACACGCCATTCGTAGCCAATAGGGACCGAGACCGTATCGAGGCTGTTGGCCGCAACGGGTTTGAAACCGATACGCGGCCCCATGTTCGCAGAGGTATTGGCCGCATACGCCAAACCTTGACCGCCGAAGAAAAGTCCCAAGCCTGCCCCAGCAGCCCCCAGCAGTTGTCTGCGGCTCAACACGCTGTCCACCATTTTAGAAAATTCGGTGTCTTCTGGCCGGGGGTGATTGCGTTGGTCGTTTTCGTCAAAGGTGTTCATACAGTCCTCACTGAAATAATTAATGAATACTTTAAGAGCCGTCCGTGACAGCGATGTGACATATATTTGTCATGAATAAACGGTAATATTGTTTTCATGAAAAACGGCACACTTCTCGCAGCCATTGATTTGGGTTCCAACAGCTTTCGCCTCGAAATCGGTCGCTACGACCACGGACAAATTCAACGCGTCGCCTACCTTAAGGAAACCGTTCGCCAAGGCAATGGTCTAGACGCAGAACGCAACCTCACCCCAGAAGCCATGCAACGTGGCTGGGAATGCTTGGCGCGCTTTGCCGAGCGTTTGTCTGGGTTCAAAAAATCTCAGGTCCGCGTGGTGGCCACTCAGACCCTGCGCGAAGCCAAGAACCGAGACGAGTTTGTCAAACGAGGCTGCGACATTTTGGGCTTTCCCATCGAGGTGATTGCTGGCACCGAGGAAGCCCGTTTGATCTATCAGGGCGTCGCCCATTTGCTGCCCAGCGACAACGACCGCCGCTTGGTGGTGGACATTGGTGGACGCTCCACCGAATTGGTCTTGGGTCAAGGCCTAGATGCCACAGAAACAGCCTCGTTCCGCGTGGGCAGCGTGGCGTGGTCGATGAAGTATTTCCCCATGGGCGAGTTCACCGAACAAACCTTCTATCGCGCAGAAATTGCTGCGCAAGCGGTGCTCGAAGAAGCCCTCACCGCCTACCCACGCCACCTATGGCAAAAAGCCTATGGCGCATCCGGCACGGTAGGTGCGGTTGCTGAAATTTTAGCTTTTGCTGGGTTTCCCGAATGGCAGATCACCATGGACGGATTGAACTGGTTGATGAAATGCTTGATCCGCTCTGGCAATGCCAACCGCGTTCAACTCGAAGGCTTGAAGGATGACCGCCGTGCTGTGATTGGCGGTGGCGTGAGCATTTTGCGTGCGCTGATGACGCTGCTGCAAATCGACACCTTGCATGTCGCCCAGGGTGCTCTTCGCCATGGCGTGTTGTTTGAAATGGTCGAGCGCGAGGACCACAGCACCGATACGCGTGACCTGTCAGTGCAACGTTTAGCTCTGAAATTTGGGGTAGATGTGGCACAGGCAGAGCGCGTGGGCAAAGTCGCCCTGCATTGGCTCAAGGTCATGCATGCAGAGGCTAAGTTTGAAGATCCCCAATGTGCACGCATGCGCCGCAAACTCAACTGGGCAGCGCAACTGCATGAGGTCGGCATGGCCATTTCGCACAGCGACTACCACAAGCACGGTGCTTATATCTTGGACAACGCGGACATGGTGGGCTTTAGCGTCCCAGAGCTTCACCTCTTGGGACTGCTGGTACTGGGCCAACGCGGCAAACTGAAAAAACTAGACATTGAGCTCGAGGATAACGACTTCGCCAAAATGCTGTTGGCACTCCGGTTGAGCTTGATTCTTTGCCACGCGCGCAAAGACCCTGCGCATGATGGCTTAGCGCTGCAGTGCGACGAACACAAGCAACGCGTGACGCTCACCGCACCAGCCACTTGGGTAGAAGACTACCCACAGTCCACACACTTACTCAAACTTGAGACCGTCTCTTGGCAAAAAGCGCCTTGGTCATTCGAGTTTGTGACGAATCCGTGACAAATATGACGCTTGGTAGTTTGATTTAAACGATATAAACTGTTTATTCATTTCAATAAATAGGACACGCCAAGTGAACGCAACTGCTAAAAAAACCAACACCCGCACCGTCGTCAAAAAACCAGCGTTGAAGAAAACAACCGTCACCAAAACAGCTGCTAAAAAACCCGTGGTTAAAAAAGTCACGGTTAAAAAAGCACCGATCAAGGCAGCGGCCCCTCAGCCGACCAAGCCCGTCAAAGTGGCTAAACCCGCCAAGGTGAAAAAACCTAAACTGGTGCGTGACAGCTTCACCATCCCTAAGGATGAATACGTGGTGATCGATGCCCTCAAAACCCGCGCAAGCAAGCTCGGTCAGGCCATCAAGAAAAGTGAATTGCTGCGCGCTGGCATCAAAGCGCTGGCCGCCATGAGCGACATTCAGTTCAAAGCCGCATTGAGCAACGTGCCGACCATCAAGACCGGTCGTCCAAAGAACCCAAAATAAACTCAGGACAAGTGACGGTCAGCAGCACAGTTTGCGGTTGACCGTCTCTGATACGGGTGCGAAGCCACCACACACCTCCTTTGCGCACCGAGCACACCGCTTCGCGCATACCCAAAAGCCTAGCCACCAGTTGCCCCAAATACGGTTGATGCCCAACCAGCAGCACCGAACCCTTGAGCTGTGGACCTGTCAGTGGATCCCATTTGAGCAACGTCAGCACATCGTCCATCGATGTCTCAGGCACCAACTCATCCCGCAATTTAAATTTTCGCCCCAATGGCGCCACAGTTTGTTGCGTGCGCACGGATGGGCTCACCAACACACGCGCACCTTCGGGCAAATGACGGTCTAACCATTTCGCCATGCGGGCCGCTTGACGCTCGCCTTTTTTAGTCAAGGCGCGAGACAAATCATCACCGCCTTCGGGCGCGACCTCCGCCTCTGCATGACGCCACAAGATCAAGTCCATGTGAACCTCAGAGTTTGGCGGCATACAAGCCCATCAAAGCGGCCTGCGCGCCGTGGGCTTGTAGGGGTCGACGGGCTTGTTTTGCATGAGTCGATGGCGGTTTGGGATGGCCAGCCTGCACACGGGTGTAGTGACCATCGCTATCCATGATCCAAGCATCTAAATCATCATGCAGGTACGCCACCAAGCATTCATCAATGATGCGCTGACGTAAGCCAGCATCCTCGATTGGCCAAGCCAGCTCGACACGGCGCAGCATGTTGCGGTTCATCCAGTCGGCGCTCGACAAGTACAACGATTCATCATCGCCCGATCGGAAGTAAAACACCCGTGAATGCTCGAGGAACCGCCCAATGATGGATCGCACGCGTATGTTGTCCGTCACCCCTGCACGCTGAGCGGGCAACATGCATGCGCCGCGAATGATCAAATCAATCTGCACGCCAGCTTGGCCGGCTTGCACCAAAGCGTCCATCAGTTTTTCATCGGTGAGCGTGTTCATTTTTAAAATGATGCGCCCAGCTACCCCTTGCTTGGCAGCCAAGGCTGTTTTTTCGACCCTCTCAATCAAGCTGCGCTGCAAATGGAAGGGGGCAATCATCATCTTGTTCAAACGAGGAATCTTGCTTTGGTTGGCCAGCAGATTGAACACGTTGTCCACGTCTTGCGTGAGCTTGGGATCGCAGGTGATGTGGCTCAAATCGGTGTAAAGCTTGGCCGTGCGTGGGTTGTAGTTGCCGGTGGACAAATGCGCATAACGCCGAATGCTGCGCCCTTCCCTGCGCGTCACCAGCAGCATCTTGGCGTGGGTCTTCAAACCCACGACGCCGTAGACCACCTGTGCGCCTATGTATTCCAGTTTTTCAGCCCAGTTGATGTTGGCTTCTTCATCAAAACGGGCTTTGAGCTCCACCACCACCGTGACCTCTTTGCCGCGTTGCACCGCCTCACGCAACAGCTCCATCAAGGAGGAATCAGCGCCGGTGCGATAGATGGTCTGTTTGATGGCCAACACCTGGGGGTCACGCACAGCCTCACGCAAGAACGACAGCACGCCATCAAAACTCTCATACGGCTGGTGAATCAGCACGTCACCGGCTTGCAGACGCTCAAAGATCGATCCAGTCGTGACCATTTGCTCGGGATAGCTAGGCGTGTAGCGCGGAAACAACCACTTGGGGTTGTCCACCAAATCAATCAACTGATTGAAACGCACCAAGTTCACAGGGCCGTGCACGCGGTACAGAGCGGACATGGGCAATTCAAATTGGTGCAGCAAAAACTCTGACAAGTACTCCGAACAACCTGACGACACTTCCAAACGAACCGCTTGGCCGTAATTGCGATGCACCAAGCCTTGGCGCAGCGCCGTGCGCAGGTTCTTCACATCCTCTTCATCCACCGACAAATCCGAGTGACGCGTCACTCGGAACTGCGAGAACTGCCCCACGACACGACCGGGAAACAAATCTTCCAAGTGCGCACGAATCACGCTAGAGATAGACACGTACAACTGTCGCTTGCCACACAGTTTCTCAGGCAAGGCAATGAGGCGCGGCAAACTGCGCGGCACTTTGACGATGGCAATTTCGTTGTCGCGACCAAAGGCATCTTTGCCCGACATGCGCACAATGAAGTTGAGTGACTTGTTGGCCACCTGCGGGAACGGGTGCGCGGGGTCCAAGCCCACAGGCAGCAGCAAGGGGCGCACTTCACGCTCAAAAAATGTTTTCACCCACTGGTGTTGGGCCAGGTTACGTTCGTTGAAGGACAGAACACGCACGCCCTCTTTGGCAAACGCGGGCATCAACACCTCGTTGTAGAGCGCATATTGCTCCGCCACCAAGGCATGGGCAACTCGGCTCAAGGACTCTTGGGCTTGCAAACCCACAGAATCCAAAGGTGCCAGAGGTCGATCCAGACTGGCATACAAAGCAGCGCGCACCTCAAAGAATTCATCCAAGTTGGAGGACACGATGCAGAGGTAACGCAAGCGCTCTAGCAACGGCACTTCTGGGCGCTTCGCCCAATCAAGCACGCGGGCGTTGAAGGCGAGCAGACTCAAGTCGCGGTCGAGCCAAGCCACCTTGGATTTCTGAAGTGCTTGTGGCGCTTTGCCACTCGGGGTTGTCGTCATAGGTGTCTCTACTTTAGTCCCTTGGAGTGTGACCGTTTCACGTGACAAATGTGTGACATTTATGACGATTTGATGAAGTCACCGCCTTCAGCAAGGCCTCTCCCATACGAATGGTCTTGCCCGTTTCGATGCCTTCAGCCAGCCCAAAGCCTGACGGAACGAACACCAAAATAGTTGAACCGTGTTCAAACCACCCCATCTCTTGGCCTTTGGCGTAAGCCGCATCACAAGGAATGTCATTGGGGCCCTTGTAACGTAAATTCAACAACACATCTACGGCGTGCAAACGCATGCTCGCCACCAAAACTGCCGCCACAGGCACGATCAGAAAAGGCGTGCCTTCAAGCGTCTGCAGGTGCAGCACGGCGCGCTCGTTTTTGCAGAACAACTCTTTCACACGGGCCAACGCAATCGGGTTGACGTTCCACGTATCACCAGAGATGTAAGTCACATGGCGCAAATGTGCAGCGCAGGGGGCATGAAAGCGGTGGTACATGCTGCTGGTCAAACGCAAGGTAATGAAGGTGCCACCTTCTAATAAAGCAGGCCAACGCTGAATCAAGTCAGGGGCACTCAGCAAACTGTCCAAGGTGTAGGGGAACCCCTTGGCCTGAAACACCACGCCATCGCGAATCTCTCCACAAGCACCCACGATGGCGTCGCAGGGCGAGCTCAAAACAGACGGATCCTCATTGATCGGTCTAAGCCCAGGCTTGAGCTCACGAGTAAAGCAAGCATGGAGGCTGGCAAACGTCTGTTGCTTTGACTCGGACAAATCCAAATCACTGAACCAACGCCAAACTGCAATCGAGCCCTTCACAAGCCAAGGGTGCTCTAACTTGCTCCACCAGCCTATGAACCGCGTCAGGGTGATGCGGGGAATACGGTTGGTAATCAAGAAATTAAGGTCCTCTTGCCACCAACCCTTTTGAAATTTACGTTGAATCTTCATCGTCTTGTCACTTAAATTGAATAAAAAGAAGGGTCTCTAACAATAGGAAATTGACTGTGAACACCACTTGGATGAGTTTGGGCGCATTGGCCACCTTGGCGCCCTCTGTTTACCGACGGCTTCAACTCTCCCGCGCCAAGCACCCGTCGCTGGCCGGACACTCGCGTATGGCCAAGCGTCTGGCACGTCTGCTGCCTGGCTACCATTTTGACGAGCAAGAGTTCTTTAAATGTGACAACGCGCCCTTTGACATCCAACATCTTCGTCGCCACGCATTTTTCAAGCTCGCCGAGGTGCTCAAAGCCCGTCACCCCTTGAGCATTCAAGCCACAGCGGCTGCCCGAGAGAACATTTCGGACATGCAATTCATCTCGGCCTACCGTGTGCCGTTTCAATTCAGCCCTTTGGTGCAAGAGCACCTCAAGGTCGGGTCGTTCTTGCAGTCGTCCACAGGTGTGCATGTGACAGATCTGGATGGCCAGTCTTTCTACGACTTGACGGGCTCTTATGGCGTGAATGTTTTTGGGGCCGATTTCTACAAACAAACCATGGCCGAAGGCATGGCGAAAACCCAAGAGTTGGGGCCTGTTCTGGGGGCTTACCACCCCTGTACGGCCAGCAATGCCGAACGCCTGAAAGCACTCTCGGGCATGGATGAAGTCTCGTTTCACATGTCCGGCACCGAGGCTGTGATGCAAGCCGTTCGCTTGGCGAGGTATCACACCCAACGCAAAAACATTGTGCGTTTTTGTGGCGCGTATCACGGCTGGTGGGAAGACGTGCAGCCCGGCCCCGGCAACCCGATGCCTCCCCGCGAAACCTACACCTTGAGCGAGATGAGCGAACGCAGCCTGACCGTGCTGCGAACACGCAAAGACATTGCCTGCGTCTTGGTCAACCCCTTGCAAGCGCTGCACCCCAATGTGAACGCCCCAGGCGACAGCACCTTGGTCGACAGCAGTCGCAAGGCCGCCTATGACCGTGCCGCCTACACGCAATGGCTGCACAAACTGCGACAAGTCTGCACGGACAGCGGCATTGTGTTGATCTTTGATGAAGTGTTCTTGGGCTTTCGACTCGCTCCGGGTGGCGCTCAAGCCT
>CANGML010000085.1 GCA_947454585.1 Comamonadaceae bacterium | reverse complement strand
TTTTAGCGTTCAGGCCTCAGACAAAAACAAAGACTGCAAATCGCTCAAAAAATCAAAGCCACGTTCGGTGGGCACCACACGCTGAAAATCCCGCGTGATCAGGCCTTTGACTTCGGCCTCAGCTAAGGCGGCTTGAATAGCAGTCACGGGCAAGCCCGTACGCTCGGTGAAATCGGCCAACGAGAACCCGTATCGCAGGCGCAGCGCGTTGAGCATGAACTCAAAGGGCAGCTCGGCGCGTGCCACCTCGGTGCTTTGGGCCACGGCACGCACGGCGCGACTAATGTCTAGCGCGTGGTCCATGAACAAGCGCGGGTCGCGGTTACGCACTTGACGCAGCACGCGGTGGGCAAAGCTGAGCTTGCTGTGTGCGCCAGCGCCAATGCCTAGGTAGTCGCCAAACTGCCAGTAGTTGAGGTTGTGCCAGCAGCGGTGGTTGTCTTTGGCGTAGGCCGACACCTCGTAGCGGTGCAGGCCCATGACGGCCGTACGTTCGGTGATGCGGTCAAGCATGGCGTAGGCGTCATCCTCTTGCGGCACTTGGGGCGGAAATTTGGCAAACACCGTATTGGGCTCGATGGTGAGGTGGTACACCGACAAATGCGGGGGCTGCAAAGACAAGGCCATGTCGAGGTCTTCGTCCAACTGCGCCAGCGTTTGGCCGGGCAAGGCGTACATCAGGTCAAGGTTGAAGGTGTCAAAGGCCTCTCGCGCTTCTTCAACCGCAGCAATGGCTTGGGCGCGGTTGTGTACGCGCCCCAAGGCTTGCAAATGCGTGTCGTTGAAGCTTTGCACGCCCACGGACAATCGGGTGACGCCTGCGGCGCGAAAGGCGCGGAAACGGTCTTTCTCGAAGGTGCCGGGGTTGGCCTCTAGCGTGATTTCGCAATCAGCCGCCAGGGGCAAACGCGCACGCATGTCGCTAATGAGTCGATCAATAGCCGCAGGCGAAAACAAGCTGGGCGTGCCACCGCCAATGAAGATGCTGTGTACGCTGCGGCCCCAAATCAGGGGCAGGCTGTGCTCAAGGTCCGCACACAGCGCATCGAGGTAGCGCTGCTCGGGCAACTCGCCGCCGACGCTGCTTTGTGCCTCGTGCGAGTTGAAGTCGCAATACGGGCACTTCTTCAAACACCACGGCAAATGCACATACAGCGAGAGCGGCGGCAAACTGCTGAGCGACAGCGTGCCGGGGCGCATGAGGTGTTGGATGTCTTGGCTCATGAATGGTGCTTTAAGCGAACCAGTGCTCACGCATGAGCGCGAGCATCTGCTGCGCAGCTTGGCCACGGTGGCTGTTGGCGTTTTTGACCTCGATGGGTAGCTCAGCAAAGGTTTTGCCAAAGCGTGGAATGAACATGATGGGGTCAAAGCCAAAGCCGTTGGTGCCCACAGGCGTTCGGGTGATGTGGCCCACCGCACGGCCCACGGCGATGAGGGGTTCAGGGTCGTCGGGGTGACGCACGGCCACCAGGGTGCTGACCAGGGCGGCGCGGCGGTTGTCAATGTTGGCCATTTGCTCGAGCAAGGCACGCACGTTGTTGTCGTCGCTTTTGTCGTAACCAAACTGGGTGGCGTAGTACGCGGTTTGCACGCCAGGCAGGCCACCGAAGGCGTCTACGCATAGGCCCGCGTCATCAGCTACCGCAGGCAAGCCACTGGCACGGGCTGCGTGACGGGCTTTGGCCAAGGCATTTTCCACAAAGGTATGAAACGGCTCATCGGCTTCGCCAATTTGCAAATCGCCTTGGCGCACCAGCTCGACGCCCAAAGGCGCAAACATGGCTTGCAATTCGGCAAGCTTGCCTTGGTTGTTCGAGGCTAAAACAATTTGCTTCAAGACTTGCCCCATCAATTAAGCAGCCAAAGCTTCTTGCTGCATGGCGATGAGTTCGCGCACACCTTTTTCGGCCAAGGCCAACAGGGCGTTCATTTGGTCACGCGTGAAAGGCAAGCCTTCGGCGGTGCCCTGCACTTCTACGTAGTGGCCTGCGCTGGTCATGACCACGTTCATGTCGGTGTCACAAGCCGAGTCTTCGGTGTATTCCAAGTCGAGCAAAGGCAAATCACCCAACATGCCGACCGAAATGGCGGCCACGCCTTGGGTGATGGGGCTCTCAGTCAGCTTGCCAGCAGCAATGAGCGTGTTCACCGCATCTTGTGCCGCCACAAACGCACCGGTGATGCTGGCGGTGCGTGTGCCACCGTCAGCTTGCAGCACGTCGCAATCCAAGTGGATGGTGCGCTCGCCCAGTTTTTTCAGGTCAAACACGGCGCGCATGGAGCGGCCAATCAGGCGCTGAATTTCTTGGGTGCGGCCCGATTGCTTGCCGCGCGCGGCTTCGCGGTCGCTGCGGGTGTGGGTGGCGCGGGGCAGCATGCCGTATTCAGCGGTGACCCAGCCCTCGCCCGAGCCTTTTTTGTGGCCAGGTACTTTTTCTTCCACGGAGGCGGTGCACAGGACTTTGGTGTGACCAAACTCAATCAACACCGAGCCTTCGGCGTGCATGGTGTAGTGGCGGGTGATGCGCACGGGGCGCAGCTGGTCAGTAGCGCGGGTGTGGCGAGAGGCGGGCAAGGTGGTGGTCATTTTTGGGGCTTTGAATCAAGCGTTGAAGAGGTCAGTCAATCTTCAATTGTCGGGCAATCTGAGTCGGCCCAAAAGGGTGAGGACGGGCCTGAGATAATCTTGTCTTCTATACAAAACACCACCCCATGCCCATCTACAGCATGACCGGTTATGCCAGCGCGCAAACCGAGCTGCAATCAGACAGCGCCAACAGCCCCGCCCTGCGCTTGGGGCTAGAAATTCGTTCGGTCAACAGCCGGTTTTTGGACCTGACCTTCAAGATGCCCGAAGAGCTGCGTCAGCACGAAGCGGCCCTGCGAGAGCTGGTGAGCCAGCATCTCAAACGCGGCAAAGTAGAGGTGCGCGCCCACATTGAAAGCACCGCCGACACCAGCTTTGCAGAACCTACCGCTGCCCTGCTTCAGCGCCTCTCGAGCTTGCAAGAAGTAGTACATGCTCACTTACCCAAAGCCAACGGCCTGTCCGTGGCCGACGTGTTGCGCCTGGCCATTGCCCAACCTGCTGCCCCAGCCGACATGGGCCCTGCCGTGCTGAAACTGGCCAAAACCACCCTGACCCAGCTGAGCGATGCCCGCGAGCGCGAAGGCGCTCGACTGGGCCAAACCCTGCGTGAGCGTCTCCATCAGCTGCGCGAGCTGGCCACCCAGGCCGCCCCCTTGGTGCCCCAGTTGGTCGAGCAACAGCGCTTGCGCTTTTTGGAACGTTGGCGCGACGCCATGGCCTTGACCGAAGGCAGCACCCTCCCCGAAGCCGCACAAGACCGCGCCTTGACCGAAGCCACCTCGTTTGCCATTCGCATCGACGTGGCCGAAGAGCTGACCCGCTTGGTGTCCCACTTTGACGAGATGGACGACTTGCTGGCCAAAGGTGGCCAGGCCGAAGGTGTGGGCAAGCGCTTGGACTTTTTGATCCAAGAGCTGCACCGCGAGGCCAACACCTTGGGCTCCAAGTCAGCCACCTTAGAAATGACCCGTATTTCGGTGGACATGAAAGTGCTCATCGAACAACTCCGCGAACAAGTACAGAACCTCGAATAATGGACAACTTCCCCGGCAACCTCATCGTGGTCGCGGCCCCCAGCGGGGCTGGTAAATCGAGCCTCGTCAAAGCCTTGATGGAACTCGATGCCAAAGTACGACCTTCCGTGTCACACACCACGCGCCAGCCACGTGGTCAAGAAAAGCATGGCCGTGAATACTTCTTTGTGTCGCCCTCTGAGTTTGACCAAATGGTCGAAGCCAATGCGTTTTTGGAATGGGCCAATGTGCACGGCCAGCGCTATGGCACCTCGCGTAAAGCCATTGAAGACCGCATTGCCCAAGGCGCAGATGTGATTTTGGAAATCGATTTCCAAGGCGCCATCCAAGTCAAAAAGCTGTTTGCCAATGCGGTGCTCATCTTCATCTTGCCGCCCAGCTGGGAAGAGCTGAAGTCTCGCCTACACAACCGTGGCGAAGACGCCCCCGACATCATTGAGTTGCGCCTGCAAAACGCCGCCGACGAGATGGCACAGGCCAGAGAATTTGACTACGTTATAATCAATGAATTGTTTGAAACAGCCTTGTTCGACCTGAAAGCGATCGTGCACGCGCAGCGTCTCAAATACCTGGCACAGCGCCGGGCTCGGGCTGAGATCTTTCAAGCCCTGAACATCAACTGAATTCTGGAGTACCCACATGGCCCGCATCACTGTTGAAGATTGCCTCGCGCAAATCCCTAACCGCTTTCAATTGGTGTTATGCGCCACTTACCGCGCGCGCATGCTCAGCCAGGGCCACACGCCCAAGGTTGAGAGCAAGAACAAGCCAGGCGTCACCGCTTTGCGTGAAATTGCAGCTGGCCAAATAGGCATCGAAATGCTGAAAAAAGTACCCGGCTAAGCCAAGGCCATCCCCTCTCAAAAGCACCGCTCTGCCGGTGCTTTTTTTATTGCGGGTAAAGTATTCATCTATGAGCGTCGTCAATCTGTCCTCCAAACCCACCGGTCCCCTGTCCGGAAGTGCCGCTGCGGCCAATGCAGCGGCAGCGAGCTTTGCTGCGTTGACAGAAAAATTGAGCTACCTCAACCCCGAGGGCTTGGACTTGGTGCGTCGCGCTTATCGCTACGCGGATGAAGCGCATTTGGGTCAGCTGCGCAATAGCGGCGAGCCCTACATCACCCACCCCATTGCCGTGGCGGCCCAATGCGCAGAGTGGAAGCTGGATGCACAGGCACTCTCGGCCGCGCTGCTGCACGATGCGATGGAAGATTGCGGCATCACCAAAACTGATTTGATCGAGCGCTTTGGCATTCAAGTGGCTGACTTGGTGGATGGACTGACCAAGCTCGATAAGCTCGAGTTCAACACCCGGGAAGAGAGCCAAGCCGAGTCGTTTCGCAAAATGCTGTTGGCGATGGCACGCGATGTGCGCGTCATCCTCATCAAGCTGGCTGACCGCAGCCACAACATGCGCACCATGGGTGATATGCCTCGCAGCAAATGGGGCCGCATCTCCAATGAAACACTTGAAATTTACGCCCCCATCGCACACCGCTTGGGACTCAACCAAACCTACCGAGAGTTGCAAGAGCTAGCGTTTCAACACCTGTGGCCATGGCGCCACCAAGTGCTGAGCAAAGCTATTCAAAAGGCCCGTCACCGTCGCCGCGATTTGATGCAAAAGGTGGAGTACGAGGTCGCTGCTGCTTTTTTGAAAGCGGGTTTGCAGGTGCGCCTATCAGGCCGGGAAAAAACGCTGTATTCCATCTACAAAAAAATGGATGGCAAGCACCTGAGTTTTGCGCAAGTTACTGATATTTACGGCTTTCGTCTGATCCTGCCCGATGTGATTGATTGCTACACCGCCTTGGGTGTGTTGCACCAGATGTACAAACCGGTGCCTGGCAAGTTCAAGGACCACATCGCCATCGCCAAGCTCAACGGCTATCAATCGCTGCACACCACCATCGTCGGACCGTCCGGTCTGAACGTGGAGTTTCAAATGCGCACTGAGGCCATGCACTTGGTGGCCGAAACAGGCGTGGCCGCCCATTGGCTCTACAAAGACAAGGGCTCGAGCAACGAGACCAACTTAGGCAATAAGTGGTTGCAGTCCTTGCTCGATATCCAAGATGAAACCCGAGATGCGACCGAGTTTTGGGACCATGTCAAAGTCGACTTATTCCCTGACGCGGTGTATGTGTTCACGCCTAAGAGCAAGATCATGGCGATGCCACGCGGGGCCACCATCGTGGACTTTGCCTACGCCGTGCACAGCGATGTGGGCGACCGCACCATGGCTGCCAAAGTCAATGGTGAGCAAGTGCCGTTGCGCACCGAACTACGCAATGGCGACATCATCGAAGTCATCACTTCCTCTGTGGCCTCTCCTAACCCTGCCTGGTTGGGCTTTGTGAGAACCGGTCGTGCACGCTCCAAGATTCGCCACTACTTAAAAACCATGGCGTACTCGGAGTCGCAAGGACTTGGCGAAAAACTCTTGGCACAAGCACTGCGTGCCGAGGGCATCGAAAAAATGCCCGAACGCAATGGTGTTCACGCTGCGCTGTGGGACAAACTGCTGCAGTTCACAGGCAGTAAAACACAAGATGATCTGCTGACCGACATTGGCTTGGGCAAACGCGTGGCCAGCATCGTGGCCAAACGGTTAGCGAGCATGTTGTCAGACGCGGGCATGAAACCTGACGCACTGTTACTCAGCCGCGAGCGCTTCACGGCACATGAAACGGTGTCGCAAGGCAGCGTCACGGTAGATGGCAGCGAGAACGCCTCCGTCCAATACGCCACCTGCTGCCGCCCCGTTCCGGGAGACGCTATCGTGGGCTACCTCGGTCGCGGTGAAGGTTTGGTGGTGCATACCGACCAATGCGGCGTGGCGCAGCGTTTGAAATACAAAGACAGCGAACGCTTTATTGCAGTGGAGTGGTCTGAAGAGCCCACACGCGCCTTTGAAGTCGCGGTGGTCGTGACGGTCAGCAACGGCAAAGGCGTGCTGGCTCGCGTGGCATCGGCGATCACCAGCGCTGAAGCCGACATCACCCACGTGTTGATGGCGGATGAAGTGAGCGGCCAAGAAGCCACCGATTTACGCTTTGTTTTCACCGTGCGAGATAAAGTGCACCTAGATACTGTGTTGGGCAACTTGCGCCGCGTGCCTGCTGTGCTGCAAGCGCAGCGTGTGATGTCGGGCGTGGGCCGAGAAGCCTAATACTCAAGCGGCCTGCACTGGTGCCGGATAGCGCACCGCTACCACGTCTACCTCTTGCACGCCCACGGGCGTCACCAACTTCACCACATCACCCTCACGCGCTTTGAGCAAGGCGCGTGCAATGGGCGACACCCAAGTCACTTGAGCTTTTAAGCTGTCCGCTTCATCAATCCCCATGATGGTGACGGTGCGTTCCACATCGGCTTGGTCAATAAAGGTCACGGTGGCGCCAAAGAACACCTGGTCGCTGCCGTGATGCACGCTCGGGTCGGTAACCTCAGCAATCTCTAGCCGTTTGGTCAGAAATCGAATACGACGATC
>CANGML010000084.1 GCA_947454585.1 Comamonadaceae bacterium | reverse complement strand
TTTCCACCACCGCCTTGCCCTCGCCTTGAGCCAAAGCCTCGATCAAACGAAACACATGCGAACGATCCGCACTGCCCAACATCTGGCGAACTGCAGCCTCTTGCAGCTGACCACCGCCATAGGCAATGGCCTGGTCGGTCAAGCTCAACGCATCCCGCATGGAGCCACGCGCGGCACGGGCGAGCAAACGCAGGGCTTGGGGCTCAGAGGCAATATTTTCTTGACTCAGCACATGGCCCAAGTGCTCTAAAACAGTCTCGGGCGCCATGGGACGCAGGTTGAATTGCAAGCAACGCGAGAGGACCGTGACCGGCACTTTTTGGGGGTCGGTGGTGGCAAGTACAAATTTCAAATACTCGGGCGGCTCTTCCAGCGTCTTCAACATCGCATTGAACGCGGTGTTGGTGAGCATGTGCACCTCGTCGATCATGAAAACTTTGAAGCGGCCTTGCACGGGCTTGTAAACCGCTTGTTCAAGCAGGCTTTGCACTTCGTCCACCCCACGGTTAGACGCGGCATCAAGTTCTGTGTAGTCCACAAAGCGACCTGCATCAATGTCGGTACAGGCTTGGCACACACCGCAAGGCTCGGCGGTAATGCCGCCCGCGCCATCCAAACCCTGGCAATTGAGCGATTTAGCCAACACACGCGAGACCGTGGTTTTACCCACCCCACGCGTCCCAGTAAACAAATACGCATGGTGCAAACGCTGGGTGGTCAGCGCATTGGTCAGGGCTTGAACGACGTGCTCCTGACCCACCATCTCCGTGAAGGTTTTGGGGCGATATTTGCGGGCAAGCACGAGGTAGGACATAAGCCGAATATTCTATGTGACCTACAATAGACTGTGACGGGCCTCCTCACATGGTGAAGCGGCCAACCGGGTCAGGCGGGGAACCGAGCAGCCCTAACTGTGGAGCCAGTGCTGAGGGTCGGGCCCGTCACCTTTTCTTCCTCGAATGAGGCTAGGCAAGGCTTCGCCAACATCCTCTGTCTGCCAAACGCTGACTTGTATCATCTAGCTGTGTCAGCTTTCCAAATCTTTTTTGCACTCTAGCTCAAGAAACCTTCACCTCGTGCCGATACAGGGGATGTAGCAAAAATGGACACCCTCAAGTCAGACCTCTCGATGGACGAACAAACCCCAAGCGCGGCAGTCGTGCCCGACTCGATTCAGCCCTATATAGACAAGGCGAAAGCGACGATCCATCCCGAGTTGGAGGGGGATGAGCTGGGTAAATTTCTGCGCGCCCACATCAAAACTTTTCGTGATGAGTGGGAAGAAATGTCAGACCGCGCAAGAATCGCTTACGTGCACCTGATGACGTCTCAGCTGTTGCAGCGCAAAGCTGCTGCGATTCAGATAGGAATTGGTCAGGAGTTCAAGCTGCCTGAACCCTCTGATCAGACAAAGATGTTTGCGTCGATTCAAGAGTCACAAGTCAAACCCAACAAGCGGATGCCCGCACTGTTGTTACCGCCGAACTTGCAGCCTATTTCTTGCCTGTGGGGTTGAGGGTTTTGGCAGATAAATAATCTGCCAAATTGGCGTTATTCAACCTTACGCCACTTTCTTGGGCCACGGCGCCTCGAATTTGTTGGATCAACAAACCCTTCACGTCCGCTTGGAGTGCTTGGCCACGCAACTCGATGTAACGCAGTTGCGCTTTGGCCTTGTCGAGCTTGGATTCGGACATGGCTTGCAGCCATAAGCCATCGTCTCGTTGCCCTGCTTCGATCTCACGAAGCACGAGACTTTGGACCATATGGGAGGGATTCTGGGACATTGCGAAAAATTAATTGGCTGGAGCAGACATCGCTTCGTTGATCGCATTCAACAGCGTTTCGCTCTCGTGCGCACCTGACAAGCCGACTTGCCGATTGAAAATAAAAAAGGGCACGCCACTGATGCCCATTTCTCTGGCAGCACGGTCACTGGCGATGGTTTGGCTATGGAGTTCAGAGTTTTGCAAATGCTGCTCAGCCTCGCTGCGCAACATGCCCGCAGATTCAGCGATGTCTATCAGCACCGAGGCCTCAGTCAGATCGCGTCCATCCATGAAGTACGCCTTAAAAAGCGCTTCGACCATGGCGTCTTGCGCCATGCCAGGCTCGGACGCTGCGATCAAACTGTGGGGAACTACCGTGTTGGGTTGGCGGGTGATGCGATCAAAAGCAAAAGGCAAACCCACCTCCTGACCCACTTTGGCGATGTGTTCGTACTTGGCAACGCCTCCAGCACCAAATTTTTGAAAAACATAGTCTGCACGAGCCATCCCCTCGGGTGCCAATTCGGGGTTGAGTTGAAAGGTGTGCCAGCGAACTTCAGATTCAATATCAGGGTGTTGCACGGCCAATAAAGCGAGCGCCCGCTCTAGGCGGCGTTTGCCGATGTAGCACCACGGGCAAACAACATCAGACACAACATCAATGGTGAGAGTTTTCATAAGGAGACTTGGTTTCTGCCACAATGCCCCCAACTTTACAGCTCTATCGCCAATTGAAAGAGGAAATCACCATGGCCAGCGATTTGATCAAACACGTCACCGACCTTAGCTTTGAAGCTGATGTTCTGCAAGCCGATAAACCCGTACTGGTCGACTATTGGGCCGAATGGTGCGGTCCTTGCAAAATGATTGCTCCCATCTTGGACGAAGTGGCCACAGCCTACGATGGCAAGTTGCAAATTGCCAAGATGAATGTGGACGAAAACCGCGACATTCCAGGCAAATTAGGCATCCGCGGCATCCCCACACTGATGGTGTTCAAAGGCGGTCAATTGGCTGCCACCAAAGTAGGCGCCATGAGCAAAGCCCAACTGACGGCCTTCATCGACCAGCAATTGGCTTAACAAGCTTCAAAAGCTTGATTCACCAAGCCCGCAGATTGTTCAGTCTGCGGGCTTTTTTCCTGTCATAATCCATTTCGAATTCTCCTTGTGGCCCAAGAGGTTGCTCGGCTCCCCAACAGGGCTTGAATTCCGGTCCAGAGGTATTTCTCACCTCGCTCCGACCTCTCCCCCCTTATTTTTTAACGAACTCCCCACTGGAGTCCCAAGATGCATCTGAACGAACTCAAGGCACTGCATGTGTCTGAAGTGCTGAAACAAGCCGAAGCCCTCGAAATCGAAAACACGGGCCGCATGCGCAAGCAAGAGCTGATGTTTGCCATCATCAAAAAGCGCGCTAAAGCAGGCGAACAAGTGTTTGCCGATGGCGTGCTCGAAATCTTGCCCGATGGTTTTGGCTTCTTGCGCAGCCCCGACACCAGTTACACCGCCAGCACGGACGACATCTACATCAGCCCCAGCCAAGTGCGCCGCTTCAACCTGCACACGGGCGACATGATTGAAGGCGAAGTGCGAATTCCCAAGGACGGCGAGCGTTACTTTGCTCTGACGAAGTTGGATAAGGTCAACGATGACTTGCCCGAGAACAACAAGCACAAGGTCATGTTCGAAAACTTGACCCCGCTGTTCCCGCGCGAGCAAATGAAGTTGGAACGCGACATCAAGGGTGAAGAAAACATCACCGGCCGCATCATCGACATCATCGCGCCCATCGGCAAAGGCCAACGTGCCTTGCTAGTGGCGCCGCCCAAGAGCGGTAAGACCGTGATGATGCAGCACATCGCTCACGCCATCTCTGCCAATTACCCCGATGCCCACATGATGGTGTTGCTGGTCGACGAACGTCCCGAAGAAGTGACTGAAATGCAACGCTCGGTCAAAGCCGAAGTGATTGCGTCCACGTTTGATGAACCCGCCGCACGCCATGTACACGTGGCCGAAATGGTGATCGAGCGTGCCAAGCGTTTGGTGGAATTGAAGAAAGATGTGGTCATCTTGCTCGACTCCATCACCCGCCTCGCCCGCGCTTACAACAACGTGGTGCCCTCATCCGGCAAAGTGTTGTCTGGCGGTGTCGACTCCAATGCCTTGCAACGTCCCAAACGCTTCTTTGGTGCCGCCCGCAAAGTAGAAGAAGGTGGTTCACTCACCATCATCGCCACTGCTTTGATCGACACTGGTAGCCGGATGGACGAGGTGATTTTTGAAGAGTTCAAAGGAACGGGTAACTGCGAGATTCATCTCGACCGCCGCTTGTATGAAAAGCGCGTGTTCCCCGCGATTCAGCTCAACCGCAGCGGCACCCGCCGTGAAGAGCTGTTGTTGCCGCCCGAGATCTTGTCCAAGACCCGCATCCTGCGCCAGTTCATGTACAACATGGACGAGATCGAATCGATGGAAATGGTCTTGAAGAGCATGAAGGCGACCAAGTCCAACGTCGAGTTCTTCGACATGATGCGTCGCGGCGGTTAATCAACCTATCAATTCGGCACCAAAAACTCCCGACTGATACTCGCCCCAATTTCATTCACGCGGTCTAAGAACTGCGTGAGATAGGCGTGCAGACCATTGGCCAAAATTTCGTCAATGCGGCTGAACTCCATCTCCGCGCACAGTTTGCCCGCACGGCGATAGCTCTCTAGCGAACGGTCATCTGACACCATGGACAGGTTGGTGACAACGCCGTTCAGACATGCATGCAACGAACGCGGCATATCCGCACGCAGTATCAGCAACTCGGCCACACGCTCGGGATGGATCACATCGCGATACACCTTGCGGTAAATCTCAAAGCCGGACACGCTGCGCAAGATCGCACTCCAATGGTAGAAGTCGTGCTGCTGGGTTTTCTCGCTGCCATCGGCAAACAAGTCGCCATGCACCGCATGGAACTTCACATCCACCAAACGGGCCGTGTTGTCGGCACGTTCAAGGAAAGTTCCCAAGCGCATGAAGTGCAAGGCTTCGTCCATCAGCATGGTGCCTACCGTCACGCCGCGTGACAGGTGCGAACGGAACTTGACCCATTCAAAAAACTCACCGGGGTCGCGCTCTAACAAACCCGTCTTCAACAAACGATTCAGTTCTAACCAAGTTTGGTTTTGTGTTTCCCACACCTCGGTGGTCAAACTGCCACGCACAGCCCGTGCGTTTTCACGCGCAGCGCGCAAACAAGAAATGATGGAAGACGGATTGCTCTCGTCTTTCACCATGAACTCCATCACTTTGTGTGGCGTCACATCGCCATGACGTGCGGTATAGGCAGGCACCAGTTCGCTGATGGACAGCAACCCTTGCCAGCCCAACAAGGCCACTTCGGCAGACTGTGGCAGCAGCGAGGTTTGGTAATTGACATCAAGTAGGCGAGCGGTATTTTCGGCTCGCTCGGTGTAGCGGGACATCCAAAACAGGTGGTCAGCGGTACGACTTAGCATTGTTAAACCTCAAGAATCCATGTGTCTTTGGTGCCGCCGCCTTGGGACGAGTTCACCACCAGTGAGCCTTCTTTCAGCGCCACGCGCGTCAAGCCACCGGGCACCATTTGCACAGTCTTACCGCTCAACACGAAGGGGCGCAAGTCAATATGGCGCGGTGCGATGCCACTCTCCACATAGGTGGGGCAACTTGACAAACTCAGCGTCGGCTGCGAAATGTAGCCATCAGGCTTGGCCAGCAACACTTGGCGGAACGCTTCAATCTCGGCCTTGGTGGCCGCAGGGCCCACCAACATACCGTAGCCACCCGCGCCGTGCACCTCCTTGACCACCAGCTCGCTCAAATGTGCCAGGGTGTAATCGAGGTCTTCCTGCTTGCGACATTGAAAGGTGGGCACGTTGTTGAGGATGGGCTTTTCGCCCAAATAAAACTCAATCATCTGCGGCACATAGGGGTAGATGGACTTGTCGTCGGCAATGCCTGTGCCCACCGCGTTGCAAATGTTCACATGACCTGCGCGGTAAGCATCCATCAAACCTGAGCAACCCAAGGTCGAGCTGGGGCGGAACACGCTGGGGTCTAAGAAGTCATCGTCCACGCGACGGTAAATCACATCCACACGTTTAGGCCCACGTGTGGTGCGCATGTAGACGAAGTTTTCTTTCACAAACAGGTCTTGCCCTTCGACCAGCTCCACCCCCATTTGCTGCGCCAAGAAGGCGTGCTCAAAGTAGGCGCTGTTGTACATGCCGGGGGTAAGCACGACCACGGTGGGGTTGTCGGTCGTGGAGGGGCTGCTGGCACGCAGGGTCTCGAGCAACAAGTCGGGGTAATGCGCGACGGGGGCCACACGGTGTTGGCTGAACAACTCGGGAAAAAGTCGCATCATCATCTTGCGGTCTTCCAGCATGTAGCTCACGCCGCTGGGCACACGCAAGTTGTCTTCGAGCACGTAGTACTCACCGTTACCGGCGCTGTCCGGTGCACGCACGATATCGATGCCGCTGATGTGCGAATACACCTTGTTGGGCACGTCCACGCCATGCATCTCGGGGCGGTACTGCGCGTTGTTCAAAATCTGCTCGCTCGGGATGAGACCCGCTTTGAGAATGTTTTGTTCGTGGTAAACGTCGTGAATGAACAGGTTCAGGGCATTCACGCGCTGCACCAAGCCTTGTTGCATGCTGGTCCACTCGAGTGCTGGGATGATGCGTGGGATCAGATCGAACGGGATCAGGCGCTCAGTCCCTGCGCCGTCTTCGTCTTTGTCGCCGTAGACCGCAAAGGTGATTCCGACGCGACGGAAAATCATCTCAGCTTCTTCGCGCCTGTCGCGCATGGTCTGTGGATCTTGGCGCTTGAGCCAATCCAAGTAGTTCCGGTAATGGGGGCGCACCGCGCTGTCGACAAACGGCAGCTGGGCGTACATTTCATCAAACTTGTGCATCTTTGGAACTCCTGCTCACTGTCACGCAAATTGAGTGCCAACCCTCAGATGCGGTGTTGCCAGTATCGTTGCCTTTGATATCGCTCACATTGCACCAATTTGGGTTGCTCACTGCGCCATAGTGATGCACCACAACGAGGCGTCTGCACCACGACCACCCCTAAATCTTGGTAACGCTGCATGACATCGGGTCGGGGATGACCAAAGCGATTGCGGTAACCTGCCTGCACCATGGCCACGCTGGGCTGCACCGCCTCTAAAAAAATTTGCGTGGATGAAGTGGCACTGCCGTGATGAGGCACCAGCAACCAATCCGCCTTCAAGACTTGGGCGCTGTCCACCAAGGATTTTTCTTGCGCGGCCTCAATGTCCCCCACCAGCAAGGCCGTGGCATGCGCCGAGCTGACCCGCAACACACAGCTCAAGGCATT
>CANGML010000083.1 GCA_947454585.1 Comamonadaceae bacterium | reverse complement strand
CGCCCTCTCAGCACGGCGAAGTGTTCGTCACTGAAGATGGCGCAGAAACCGATCTCGATTTAGGCCACTACGAGCGCTTCATCACGACGCGCATGAAAAAGGCCAACAACTTCACCACCGGCCAGATTTACCAAAGCGTGCTCGACAAAGAGCGCCGCGGCGACTACTTGGGCAAAACGGTGCAAGTCATCCCGCACATCACCAACGAAATTCAAGAGTTCGTCAAGCGCGGCGCGGCCTACGATACGCCGGACGCTGTCGATGTGGCCATCGTCGAAATCGGTGGCACGGTAGGCGACATCGAATCCTTGCCCTTCCTCGAAGCCGCACGCCAGATGAACTTAAAGATGGGTCCCAACAACACCGCTTTCGTTCACCTGAGCTACGTGCCTTGGATTGCAGCCGCTGGCGAGCTCAAAACCAAACCCACCCAACACACGGCCCAAAAGCTCCGTGAAATCGGTATTCAAGCCGATGCGCTGCTGTGCCGTGCAGACCGGCCCATTCCCGAGGAAGAGCGTCAAAAAATCAGTCTTTTCTCTAATGTGCCCGAGTGGGGTGTGATCTCGATGTGGGATGTGGACACCATCTACAAAGTGCCGCGCATGCTGCACGAGCAAGGGCTGGACCGCTTGGTCTGCGAAAAGCTCCGCATCAACGCCCAACCTGCTAACTTGCAGCGCTGGGACGACTTGGTCCACGAAGTGGCTAACCCCAAAGCAGAAGTCACCATCGCGATGGTGGGCAAATACGTCGATTTGTCAGACAGCTACAAGTCGCTCAATGAAGCCTTGCGCCATGCAGGCATGAAGAACCATGCACGCGTGAAGATCGAATACATCGACTCCGAAAACATCACGTCCGAAAACGTGAACCAACTCGGCAAATTCGACGCCATTTTGGTCCCCGGTGGCTTTGGCATTCGTGGCGTGGAAGGCAAAATTTCTTCGGCGCAATTCGCCCGTGAAAACAAAGTGCCCTACCTCGGCATCTGCTTAGGCATGCAAGTGGCCACCATCGAATACGCACGCCACATGGCGGGCCTCAAGGACGCCAACAGCACGGAGTTCGTCCCCGATGGTCCTCACCCCGTCATCGCGCTCATCAATGAGTGGAAAGACGCCGATGGCAGTATCCAAACCCGAACGGCCAACTCCAACCTCGGCGGCACCATGCGTTTGGGCGCTCAAAGCTCGGACGTCGCACCCGGCACCTTGGCGCACAAAATTTATGGCGACGTGGTGACCGAGCGTCATCGCCACCGCTACGAAGCCAATGTGAACTACCTCGACACCTTGCGCAAAGCGGGCTTGGTGATTTCTGCCCTCACCCAACGTGAACAGCTCACCGAGATCGTCGAGCTGCCACAAACCGTGCACCCTTGGTTCATGGGCGTGCAGTTCCACCCTGAATTCAAATCCACCCCTTGGGATGGCCACCCCTTGTTCAACGCTTTCGTCAAGGCAGCGTTGGATCACCAGTCCAAGGCTTAACCATGAAACTTTGCGGATTTGATGTTGGCCTCCACCACCGTTTCTTTTTGATCGCAGGCACCTGCTCGATCGAAGGCTTGGAGATGTCCATCGATGTAGCGGGGCAACTCAAAGAAATCTGTTCCGGCTTGGGCATTCCTTTGATTTACAAAGGCTCTTTCGACAAAGCCAACCGCTCGTCGGGGCATACCAAGCGCGGCGTAGGCATCGATGCGGGCTTGAAGATCCTCGACGAAGTGCGCCGCCAACTGCAGCTCCCCATCCTCACGGATGTGCACGACGAGTCACAAGTCAAGACGGTGGCCAGCATGGTTGATGTCTTGCAAACCCCAGCTTTCTTGTGCCGTCAGACCGATTTCATTCGCGCTGTGGCGCAATCGGGTAAACCTGTGAATATCAAGAAGGGGCAATTCCTGGCCCCTTGGGACATGAAGAACGTGATCGACAAAGCCCGTGATGCGGCGCGTGAAGCAGGCCTGCCAGAAGACAACTTCTTGGCCTGCGAACGTGGCGTGAGCTTTGGCTACAACAACCTCGTGGCCGACATGACCAGTTTGGCGGAGATGCGCAAGTCTGGCGCGCCGGTGGTGTTTGATGTGACCCACTCGGTGCAAAAGCCAGGCGGACAAGGCACCAGCAGTGGGGGTGCTCGCGAGATGGTGCCCGTGTTGGCCCGTGCTGGTGTGGCCGCAGGAGTTGCTGGCTTGTTTATGGAAACCCACCCTCGCCCTTCAGAGGCTTGGTCGGATGGCCCGAATGCCGTGCCCTTGGGCAAGATGAAGGCACTCCTAGAAACCTTGGTCGAGCTCGACGCAGTGGTCAAAAAACACCCCTTCTTGGAAAACAATTTTTAAAAACTTGACTTAGGAAATTACAAATGAGCGCTATCGTCGACATCGTCGCCCGTGAAATTTTGGACAGCCGCGGCAACCCCACGGTCGAATGTGATGTGTTGCTGGAGTCCGGCACCATGGGCCGTGCCGCTGTGCCATCGGGCGCATCGACGGGCAGCCGCGAAGCCATTGAGTTGCGTGACGGCGACAAGAGCCGCTACCTCGGCAAAGGCGTGTTGAAAGCCGTTGAACACATCAACACCGAAATCTCTGAAGCCGTGCTGGGCTTGGATGCCTCCGAGCAAGCCTTTCTTGACAAAACCTTGATCGATCTCGACGGAACCGACAACAAGAGCCGTTTGGGCGCCAACGCCTTATTGGCTGTTTCTATGGCAGTGGCGCGTGCTGCGGCTGAAGAGTCTGGCTTGCCTTTGTACCGTTACTTCGGCGGCATGAATGCCAACCAATTGCCCGTGCCCATGATGAACGTCATCAACGGCGGCGCGCACGCCAACAACAACTTGGACTTGCAAGAGTTCATGATCATCCCTGTAGGCGCACCCACCTTTCGCGAAGCCGTGCGCTGGGGCGCTGAGGTATTCCACGCGTTGAAAAAAATCATCCACGACAAAGGCATGAGCATTGCGGTGGGCGACGAAGGTGGCTTTGCACCCAACGTGACCAGCCATGAAGCCGCCATCCAAATGATCTTGGACGCGATTGCTGCGGCGGGCTACACCGCTGGTGAGCAAATCGCTATTGGCTTGGACTGTGCTGCCAGCGAGTTCTACAAAGACGGCAAGTACCACTTGTCAGGCGAAGGCTTGCAACTCACAGCCCAACAGTGGACAGACATGCTCGCCACCTGGTGCGACAAGTACCCCATCATCAGCATCGAAGACGGCATGGCCGAGGGTGATTGGGAGGGCTGGAAAGTGTTGACCGACCGCCTAGCCAAGACGGTGCAAATCGTGGGTGACGACTTGTTCGTGACCAACACCAAGATCTTCAAAGAAGGCATCGACAAAGGCATTGCCAATTCGATCCTGATCAAGATCAACCAAATCGGCACCTTGACCGAAACCTTTGCAGCCATCGAGATGGCCAAGCGGGCGGGCTACACGGCCGTGATCAGTCACCGCTCTGGCGAAACCGAAGACAGCACGATTGCTGACATCGCGGTGGGTTTGAATGCCGGTCAAATCAAAACAGGCTCCATGAGCCGCTCAGACCGCATGGCCAAGTACAACCAACTCTTGCGCATCGAAGAGGACTTGGGCGATGTGGCGGTCTATCCAGGTCGCTCGGCCTTTTACAATCTGCGCTAACTGCCCATGATGCTGCGCCCACTCCACCTCGTATTGATCTCCCTGCTGCTCGTGCTGCAGGGCCAGATGTGGTTTGGTCGCGGCAGCATTCCTGACGTGATGCGCCAGCGTCAAGCCTTGAAAGAACAAAAACAACAAAATGCCGCGGCTCAACTGGCCAATGATCGGCTGGCCGCAGAGCTGCATGACCTGAAAGATGGCTTAGAAATGGTGGAAGAGCGTGCACGCTCTGAAATCGGAATGGTCAAACCCAACGAAGTCTTCGTACAAATCGCAAAGTAATCGGGCGTGAAAATTGCCATTCTTGGCGCACAACGCACGGGTAAATCCATGCTCGCTGCGGCCCTCGATGCCCACTTCAGCGCCTATGACATGCCTGTACAGCACGTCAGCGACTGTTGGCGCGAATGGTGCGAGATCCATCAACGCCCCCCCCACCATGATGAACTGCGTCTGCTGGCTCAAGCACAAATCATGCGCATCGGAGCAACGCCTGACGCACCTGTGTTGATTGCCGACACAACGCCCTTGATGACGGCGGTTTACAGCCAACTGAGATTCAATGACCACAGCTTGGACAGCTTGGCTTTAGATCACCAAGCGATGTTTGACATCACGCTGCTCACAGGGTTGGATGTTGATGGGCAGCAAGGTGACGGCGCGAACGAGCGCGACACTGTCGATCAAACAGTTCGCCGCCTGTTGAACCAAGGCCATCTGCCTTTTCAGGTGGTGTACGGCAGCGGCAAGCAGCGCCTGGAAAATGCGTTGTTTTGTATCGGCCAACGCGCGCCTGAGTGGGCCAAAAAGTGGGGCCGGCGAGAACAAACTGCACGTTGGCGTGGCCCATGCGAAACATGTGGCGATGGCGCTTGTGAGCACCTTCTTTTCACAGCCTTGCTCAAGCCTTAAGGCCTTGGCTATTGCAGCGACGAGGTGCTGGGTGCTTGGCTCTCGGTGCCCGTGAAGATATGGGCGGCGTCCACCGCGTCGTAGCGGTATTGCTGGCCACAAAAATCGCACCCCACCTCAACTTGCCCCTGTTCAGCCAAGATGCTCTCTACCTCGTCAGTGCCTAAGCTGCGAATCATGTTGCTCACGCGTTCACGGCTGCATGAGCAGGCAAAACTCGGCGTGAGGGGCTCAAACCGCAGCAGCTTTTCTTCCCAAAATAAACGGTGCAAGATGTTTTCTGCATCTAAATTCAACAGCTCTTGCGCCGTCAAACTAGCGGCCAAGATCGAGATGCGGTTGTAATCTTCGTTGCGCCCAATTTCGTCTTCATCGTCCATGGTCGCTTTGGCAGCCAAGTTGCCTTCGCCCTTGATGGGCAGGCGTTGAATCAACAAACCTGCGGCCGTGGTGTCATTGGCCGCCAAAACCAGGGTGGTGTCGAGTTGTTCGCTTTGCAGCATGTAGTGCTGCAGTACATCGCTGAACTTATCAAGCTTGTTGCGCTGGTCATCAAACAGCGGTACCACACCTTGGTAGGGCTGCTGACCTGGCATTTTGTTGAGTGGGTCTAGCGTGATGGCGCATTTGCCTTCGTTGTGCACGTTGACCATCTCTGGCAAAGATCTGGCCTCCCCCATATCGCCCACCACCTTGGCCGTGGCACGCAAGCTGAGGTCGGGTTGCACCTCGACCACCGCGAGCTTTAAGGGCCCATCCCCGAAAATCTGCATCACCAGCGCACCGTTGAACTTGATGTTGGATTGCATCAGCACCGCAGCCGCGGTCATCTCCCCCAACAAGTGGCGCACCGGCTCAGGATAAGCGCCCGTATCGGCATTGGCCGCACGGCGCTTGAGGACCTCTTGCCACACGTCGGTGAGTTGCACCAACATACCGCGCACGGGCAAACCATCGAACAGGAATTTATGCAGTTGGGACATCAAGCGATCTTCTTTAAGCCCGCTTTGAAACGGTTTTTGTTTGTCACATAGTGCTGCGCACTGCGGCGCAAGCCCTCAATTTGCTCAGTCGTGAGCTGACGCACCACCTTGGCAGGGCTACCCAAAATCATGGAGCCATCAGGAAACTCCTTGCCCTCGGTCACCAGCGAGCCCGCCCCCACCAAACAATTTTTACCAATCTTGGCGCCATTGAGCACGATGGCACCGATACCAATCAAGGACTCATCGCCGATGGTGCAACCGTGCAATTGCACCATATGGCCGATGGTCACATGCTTTCCAATCGTGAGCGGCACACCATGGTCTGCATGCAACACGCTACCGTCCTGAATATTGGTGCCCTCACCAATGTGAATCGTGGCTGTGTCACCCCGCACCACGCTGCTGAACCAGACACTGCTGTCCGCTGCCATGTGCACATCGCCCATCACTTGCGCGTTATCCGCGACCCAAGCCGAGTCTGCCAGGTGGGGCGTGAGCGCGTCGAGTTGGTAAACAGCCATGAATTTCTCCTGCAGGTTTTTGGTTTCCTACAATTGTAAGGATGAGCCTACGCCGTTTAGCCCTGAATGCCCTGTGCCTGTGCGACCCCGATGAAAAAGTTCTAGCGGTCCAAGCATTGTGGGACGGCAAAAATGCGCACGCGCTGAGCACGGGTGAGCACGTTCACCCAGAGACCACTGTCACGCTGCCTGGCCGCCCTTCCTTGCCGCGCCTGATCCCCGCCAAACAGGTCGCCACGCGGACCCCGTTCACGCCCGAAGGCTTGGCCGCTTTGCTGCATGCGGTCTGCCACATCGAATTCAATGCGATCAATTTGGCATTAGATGCCGTCTGGCGCTTTCCCGATATGCCAGAGACTTTCTACCAAGACTGGTTGCTGGTGGCGTATGAGGAGTCGCAGCATTTTCAAATGCTGCATCAACATCTGAACAGCTTGGGGCATCGGTACGGCGACTTTGACGCACACGACGGTCTGTGGCACATGTGCCAAAAGACAGCCGATGATGTGCTGGCCCGCATGGCGCTGGTGCCGCGCACCCTGGAGGCCCGTGGCCTGGATGCCACGCCCTTGATTCAAGCCAAGTTGCGCAAAGCAGCCAGCCTGCCAGCGCTTCGCGCGGTTGAGATGTTGGACATCATCTTGCGTGATGAGGTGGGCCATGTCGCGATTGGTAACCATTGGTACCGATGGCTGTGCGACCAACGGGGCTTAGACCCCGTGCCGCTCTATGGCGAATTGGTGCAACGCTATGACGCCCCCAAACTTCGGCCACCGTTCAACGAAGAAGCTCGCAAGCGTGCAGGCTTCACGGACACTGAATTGCAATACCTGCTGGGCGCTTGAGCACTTTATCCCCGCGGATGGTGCTGCCCGTGCAAGGTCTTCAAGCGCTCACGCGCAATGTGCGTGTAGATCGTTGTCGTAGAAATATCGGCATGGCCGAGCAGCATTTGCACAGCACGCAAGTCTGCGCCGTGGTTGAGCAAATGCGTCGCAAAGGCGTGGCGCAAGGTGTGCGGCGAGATCGGCACATGAATTTGTGCTTGCAAGGCATAACGTTTGATCAGCTGCCAGAACATGGCACGCGTCATGGCTTCGCCCGCGTT
>CANGML010000082.1 GCA_947454585.1 Comamonadaceae bacterium | reverse complement strand
GCGCTATGACAACTTTCAAAGCGTCACGCGCGACCAAACCCTCACTGATCATGTGAACCAAGCCGAGGCCATTCGTCTCGCAGCGGGCCAATGCCTCAAGCGTGTGGACCTCACGCGTCGCCTACGTTTACTGGGTGTGCGAGTGGGTTCGCTGATGAAGTTGGAGGACTGGCAAGCCCAAGGCCTCAAGGTGGATGAATTGATAATTCAACCGTATACCGAGTCCTTGTTTGAGGAGAATGACCCTTAAGAGTGATTAATTTACGCTCAAAAATAATAAATTCAACAAAGATAAGGGTCCACACTTTGAAGCGCCAACTGTATGGACTCGTTGCCAGTGCCTTGATTTTGAGCAGCGCCGTCCAAGCTGACTGCTTGGGAGAGAAAAACACTTCCAAGGTCTACAGCTTCGAAGTCGTGCCTCAATTCAGTGCCACCAAAATTTACACCACGTGGTCGCCCTTGCTGCAACGCGTGGGTCATGAGACGGGCATGTGTTTTGAGTTACGCGTGTCCCCCACCATCCCAGAGTTTGAGCAAAAGCTTCTTAAGGGCGCACCTGAATTCGTGTTTCTTAACCCCTACCACGCGGTGCTGGCGCACCAAAAGAAAAAGTACCAACCCCTGCTGGCCGATAGCGCAGATCTCCTCACGGGTATTTTGGTGGTGCGCGCAGACAGCCCGATCCAAAGCCTGCACGACTTGAAGGGCAAGCCCATTTTTTTTCCTGCGCCCAATGCCTTTGCAGCATCTTTGTTGATTCGCGCAGAAATGACCAAAAAGAAGATCGACATCCAACCGGTATTTGTGAAAAACCACAGCAATGTGTACCGCTCAGTCATTGGCAAAGATGCCTTGGCCGGCGGCGGTGTGAACAACACGCTCGACAATGAGGCGCCAGAGGTGCGACAGCAACTACGCGTGCTGTTTGAAACACCGGCGTATGCGCCTCACCCCTTGGCCACCCACCCCTCTGTCCCTGAGGCTGTGCGCCAGCGGTTTCTCAAAGCCATGCTCAAGCTCACCCAAGACGAGGAGGGGCGAAAGCTGTTGGAAGGTATCCACCTCAGCAAACCCCAGGTCGTCACTTACGCCAAGCACTACAAACCTTTGGAGTCTTTGCAGCTCGAAAAATTCCTCGTCTTGACGGAACCGTGACGTGTCAGAACAACTGACCTTTTCGCAGTGGAAAAGTATCAAGCCTGCCCTCTTCATTGGCTTGGCTCTGGCCCTGCTGCAAATTGGCTCAGGTCTGGCTGCGCATGAGCATTCCAAAAGTTTGCTCTGGAAAGCCAAGTACCAAACGTCGCAAAACTTATCACGCGCACTCGTGGTTGCCGTGACCGAGCAAATAGTGCTCAAAGACTACGCCTCCATCGAGTCTCATATCTTGCAAACCATGTCCAACATCGAAGTGGCGTCTGTCATGCTGACCGACACCACGGGCAAGGTGCTGTCGGCGCTCAAGCGTGAGCCGGGCCAAGCGCCGCATTTGACTTTTGATGTCTATTCGATCGACACACCTAAGACCGATCAAACCGAATTGCAATCGCGGGACAGCGCCTTCATCACCACGTGGGCCAAGGTGAGTTTGGGCTCAGACAAAGGCTGGGTCAGACTACAAACCTACAACGAACTCAACAGCGCCGATTTGGCCAGCCTTCGTGAGCAAACGCTCTTGTTATCCGGGCTGTCAGTGGTCTCGGGCCTGCTCATCTTGGGGGTATTTTTATGGCGCGCGTATTTCACCGTCGTCAAACGTGAGCACATGTTTGAAGTCAAATTTGACGAAGCCACCCAGCGTTTGATGCAGTCAGAAAAACTGGCCTCGCTGGGTGAGTTGGCCGCCGGCGTGGCCCACGAAATCAACAACCCCGTGGGCTATGTGTCGTCCAATCTGACGACCTTGCAAAAGTACTTGACCGTGTACGAAAAAATGCTAGACGCCCCTGCGGCCGACAACGCCGACATGACGGCGTTGAAAATGAAACTCAACTACGCCTTCGTTCGCGATGACTTACGAAGCTTGTTGCGTGAAACACAAGAAGGACTGGGCCGTGTCAAAGTCATCATCCAAGATTTGAAGGACTACGCACGTACCGAAGCTTCTACCAACTTTGTGGCTGCAGACATTCATCTAGGCTTGAAATCCACACTCAATATCGCGCGCAACACCTTAAAAAATCGCGCAGAAATTCAATTGAATTTGGGCGACTTGCCGCTAGTCGAATGCGCGCCGTCACAAATTGATCAGGTTTTTTTAAACCTCATCGTCAATGCTGCACAAGCCATGCCTGAGGGCAAGATGGGCGTGATAAACATTTCGACACACCGCGACGACTCGTGCGTGTGTATTCAAGTGCAAGACAACGGTCCAGGCATTGAGCCGGGAAATTTAAAAAAAATCTTCGATCCTTTTTTCACCACCAAAGCGCTGAGCGTTGGCACGGGGCTGGGCTTATCGGTCTCTCAAAAAATAATTCAACAGCACCGTGGCACCCTTGACGTCGACAGCCAAGTGGGCGTGAGCACCACCTTCAAAATCACACTGCCCATCCAACAACTTTCAGCCTAAGGATGACCATGACCTCTCAGAATCAATCGTTTGATGCCAGCCAATACAAAGTGTTGTGCGTGGACGATGAGCCCAACATCTTGTCCGCCTTGCGCCGCATGTTGTCGCTGGAAGGCTTTCAAGTCTTGAGCGCCGAGAGCGGCGAAAAAGCACTTGAGTTGCTGGCAAAAGATACCGTGAACGTCATCATTTCGGATATGCAAATGCCAGGCATGGATGGCAAGGCACTGCTTGACAAAGTTCGCCAGCAATGGCCGCGCACCATGTGCCTGCTGCTCACTGGCGCATCGGATTTAGCGGGGGCCATTGAAGCCATCAACCAAGGTGCGATTTACCGTTACATCGCCAAGCCTTGGAACGATGAAGAGCTGCTCAGTACCATCAAATCAGCCATTGCTTTTGGCAACTTGGCCGGTGCGCATGAGCGCTTAGAAGCATTGGCCGTGGCACAAAAAGCCCCGCTCAACGAGATGGTCGACACGCTGGAATCTCGCGTGCAAGCGCGTACGCACGATTTACGCGCCGCGTATGTATCGACCATCAAAGCCTTTTCCAACTTGTTGGTGTTGCGCCGGCCTGACTTACTGCCGCACTCGCGTCGTGTGGCCAAGTTGTCCATGAAGACAGCCAAATTAGCGGGCTTAGATGACAAAGAATGCCAGTCCATCTTCATTGCAGGTCTGCTGCACGACATCGGGAAAATTGGTCTCAACGACCGTGTGTTGAACAACAAAACCATTCAGCTGCACATTGAAGATGCCCAGGTGTACCGCACGCATGTCACCATGGGCGAAGCCACACTGAACACGTTAGAAGACATGAAAGAGGTGGCCGCCATCATCCGCTCGCACCACGAACACTTCGATGGCACGGGTTTTCCGGATGGGCTGGCGGGACAAGAAATTCCTATAGGCGCACGGATTGTGGCCATCGCCGAAGCCTATGAGGAGCTGCAATCGGGTGACTTCGCCATGGCCCACTACGCACCAGAAAACGCCTTGCACGTGATTCTGAGCAACAAGGGTTCGCTGTTTTGCCCCAAGCTGACCGACTTGTTTGTGAAAGCCTTACGCAGCTGAAATAAGCGGCCTCACTGACGTGCCGTGCGCAGGTTAGGCGGCATGGCTTGCGGGTGGCTGGTGCGCCATGGGTTGATGTCCAAACCACCCCGACGTGTGTAGCGCGCATACACCTCTAGGCGCAATGGTTTGCACTGGCGTGTGATGTCCATGAAGATGCGCTCCACACATTGCTCGTGGAACTCGTTGTGGTTTCTAAAACTCACGAGGTAGCGCAACAAACCCGCTTGGTCAATTTGCGGGCCGGTGTAACTGATGCGCACACTGCCCCAGTCAGGCTGCCCGGTCACCAAGCAATTGCTTTTGAGCAAGTTGCTGGTCAGTGTTTCGGTGGTGGGCGCTTCGTTGACATTGGCGGTGAGTAACTCTGGATTGGGTTGGTACTGGTCGCAGTCCAAATCCAAACGATCCAGACTCACACCATCGAGTTCGTGGATGGGTTCACGGTCGAACTGATCGGGCAACACCAGTTGCACGCCCACGCTGGCTTTGACAGCGTCGCCCTGCCAAATGGCGGCACTCAAGTCGTGACGCAGGCGCGCTTGCAATTCAGCCACGTCGTCGATGCGGGTGTTGTTGAAGCTGTTCAAGTACAGCTTGAACGATTTGCTCTCAATGATGTGGGTCGATTCAGCGGGCACCGTGATGCGGGCCAGCGCGACGTGAGGCTTGCCGCGCGTGTTGAGCCAACTCAGCTCATAAGCCGTCCACAAATCTGCACCGAAAAACGGGGGCTGCGCGGGCACGCCAATTTCGTCCCGCTTGACCTGACGCGGAATGGGAAACAGCAAAGACGCGTCGTACTGGTCCACATAGGCCGACGATTTACCGAGTTGCGATTGTTCAGGCGTGTTCATCGAGAAACTCAATCCAATTTGCGGCGGAAGACTTGGCGGTCGGGCTCGGAGACGGAGGCATCTAAGGCATAGCCCTCTAAGTTGAAGCCCTCTAAACCTTTGGGCGTCTTGACTTGGTGGGTCACGGCATAGCGCGCCATCAAACCTCTGGCACGCTTGGCGTTGAAGCTGATGATTTTGTATTTGCCGCCCTTGAAGTCCTCAAACACGCACTCAATCACGCGGGCTTTGAGGGCTTTGCGATCTACCGATTTGAAATACTCTTGCGAGGCCAAGTTGACGATGATGGGATCGCGCTCCGCACTCAGGCGTTCGTTCAAATAATCGGCAATTTGTGTGCCCCAAAATTTGTAGAGGTTGTTGCCTTTTGCATTGGCCAAGGCGGTGCCCATTTCGAGTCGGTAGGGCTGCATCCAATCGAGCGGTCGCAGCACGCCATACAGACCACTCAAGATCGCCACGTGGTCTTGGGCCCAGGTCAAGTCTTTGGGCTTCAAGGATTTGGCATCTAAGCCCTCATACACATCGCCATTGAAGGCCAGCACGGCTTGCTTGGCATTTTTCGCGGAGAACTTCGGTACCCACGCTTGGTAGCGTGCCACATTGAGACTGGCGAGCGCATCGCTCAAGCTCATCAAGCTGGCAATATCTTGAGGGGGCTTGTCCTTCAAGATCTCGATCAGCTCAGCCGATTGCTTCACAAACAAAGGCTGCGTGTGCGGCACATCGCCCACAGGGGTCTCGTAGTCAAGGGCTTTGGCAGGGGAAAGCAAAAACAACATAGGGCAGATGAAGCGTCACAACAAAGCCTGAATTATCGGGGTCAGAGGACAGTTCCCCTAGGTAAAATGGGACTTTTCGCCCTCAGGCCCAACGGCATCCCCTAGACATGAGCAACACGCCCACCCTCCCCCTCGAACAACCTGGCCTGGAAAGCCTGTCCAAATCGTTCGAACCTGCCGCCCTCGAAGCCCATTGGGGCCCCGAGTGGGAAAAACGTGGTTATGGCGTGGCGGGCTTTCGTGGCACGGGCACACCGTCGACGGATGCCCCCGCCTTCGCCATTCAGTTACCACCACCCAATGTGACCGGCACACTGCACATGGGCCATGCCTTCAACCAAACCATCATGGACAGCCTGACGCGTTACCACCGCATGTCGGGCTTCAACACCGCCTGGATTCCTGGCACCGACCACGCCGGCATTGCCACCCAAATCGTGGTGGAGCGTCAGCTGCAAGCCCAAGGCATCAGCCGCCACGACATGGGCCCCACCCCTGCTGAAGCGCGCAAAAACTTTGTGAGCAAGGTGTGGGAGTGGAAAGAAGCATCGGGCAGCACCATCACCCACCAAATGCGCCGCATGGGCGACAGTGTGGACTGGAGCCGCGAGTACTTCACGATGGATCCCAAGCTGTCCCAAACCGTGACCGAAACCTTTGTGCAGTTGTACGAGCAAGGCCTGATCTACCGCGGCAAGCGCTTGGTCAACTGGGACCCGGTGCTCATGAGCGCGGTGTCGGACCTGGAAGTCGAGAGTGAGGAAGAAGACGGTTCGATGTGGCACATCCGGTATGACCTCGTAGACACCGATGGCAGCCTTGCGGCTGCAGGCAGCGGTTCATTGACCGTGGCTACCACCCGCCCGGAAACCTTGTTGGGCGACGTGGCCGTGATGGTGCACCCCGACGATGAACGCTACCAGCACCTCATTGGCAAGCACGTGAATCTGCCTTTGTGCCACCGCACCATTCCCGTGATTGCCGACGAGTACGTCGACAAAGCCTTTGGCACCGGTGTGGTCAAGGTCACACCCGCGCACGACACCAACGACTACGCCGTGGGCCAGCGCCACCAGTTGGACATGATTTGTGTGCTCAACCTCGATGCGACCATCAACGGCAATGCGCCAGAAAAATACCGTGGCCTCGACCGCTTCGTGGCCCGCAAAGCCGTGGTGGCCGACCTCGACGCCGCAGGCGCGTTGGTGGAGGTGAAAAAACACAAACTCATGGTGCCGCGCTGCGCGCGCACAGGCCAAGTGATCGAGCCCATGTTGACTGACCAATGGTTTGTCGCCATGAACCAAGTCGGCAAAGGCGACGCCACCGGCAAGAGCATCGCGCAAAAAGCCATCGACGCGGTGCAATCTGGGGAAGTGAGCTTCGTCCCCGAAAACTGGGTCAACACCTACAACCAGTGGATGAACAACATCCAAGACTGGTGTATCTCGCGCCAGTTGTGGTGGGGCCATCAAATCCCCGCGTGGTACGACGAAGACGGCAAGGTCTACGTGGCGCGTGATGAAGCCGAAGCCCAAGCACAAGCTGACAAGGTCTCACCCGGCAAAACACTCAAGCGCGACGAAGACGTATTGGACACGTGGTACTCGTCAGCGCTCGTGCCTTTCTCCACGCTAGGCTGGTCCGCTGGCTCCGAGGGCGTGGGCGCTGGGGATGGGCGCAGCGACATTCTGAGCGAAGCGAAGAGGAGCAAGACCGTCTCCAGTGCGCACGCCCTCGGAACCCGTGAGCGCCAACAAAGCGACTACGACCTGTACCTGCCAAGCAGCGTGTTGGTCACCGGCTACGACATCATCTTCTTCTGGGTCGCCCGCATGATCATGATGACCACGCACTTCACAGGTCGCGTCCCGTTCAAGCATGTCTACAT
>CANGML010000081.1 GCA_947454585.1 Comamonadaceae bacterium | reverse complement strand
CGTGACGTGCAAGACGTGTTCTTGGGCACGGGCCTCGGGCCACGCGCCTACGCCATCATTGGTCAGGGCACGATCAGCCGCATCATCGAATCCAAGCCCGAAGAGTTGCGCTTGTTCCTTGAAGAAGCCGCAGGCGTTTCTAAGTACAAAGAGCGCCGCCGCGAAACCGAAAACCGGCTGAGCGACACCCGCGAAAACTTGACCCGCGTGGAAGACATCTTGCGCGAGTTGAACGCCAACCTCGAAAAGCTCGAGAAGCAGGCCGAAGTGGCCCAGCGCTACCACGCGCTCAACGCCGATGTGACCCTCAAGCAGCATCAGCTGTGGTTCTTGCGTCGTGCCGAGGCCGAAGCCGACCAAGTGGGCATCAAGACGCAGGCTGACAAAGCGGTGAACGACCTCGAGTCGCGCATGGCCGATTTGCGCCACATCGAAGCCGACCTGGAGACGGTGCGCCAAGCCCACTATGCGGCGGGCGACCAGGTGAACCAATCGCAAGGCGCGCTCTACGAAGCCAGCGCAGAAGTGGGCCGTCTGGAGGCCGAAATCCGCTTTGTGGTGGAGGGGCGTCAACGCGCGGAAGCCCGCCTGATTCAGATCAAAGAACAAACCGCGCATTGGGCAGCCCAAAGCGAGCAAGCGCAGCAAGAGATGGAGAACTTGGCGTCCATGGCCATGGAGGGCGAAGAAAAAGCCGTCATGCTGGCTGCGCAAGTCGAAGAGCAGGCCATGCAACTGCCCGAGTTGGAAGAAGCCTTGCGCGTGGCCCAACAACGCAGCAACGAGCAACGCGGCAGCGTGGCCCAAGTGCAGCAACAAATTCAGGTGTTGGCTGCAGACCAGCGCAACATCGAAGAGCAAAGCCGCAACCTCCATGCCCGCCAAGAACGCCTGAGTGCTGACAAAAACGCCTTGGCTGCACCCGATGACGTGCGCCTGAACACCCTGAAGGAACAGCTGCATGCGGCGCAAGCGCAAGCGCAAGTGACGGCGGCACAGCTGGAGGAGTTGCAAGCCCAGGTGCCGGTATTGGATGACGCCCGCCGCACGGCACAGCAAGCCGTGAACGCCGAACAAGCCAAGCAAGCCGATCTGTCGGCCCGTTTGGAAGCCCTCAAAGCTTTGCAAGAAAAAGTGCAGACCGATGACAAGCTCAAGCCTTGGCTGGCCAAGCACGGGCTGGATGGTTTGCAAGCGCTGTGGAGTCGTATCCACATCGAGACGGGCTGGGAAAATGCCCTCGAAGCTGCCTTGCGTGAACGCATGGCCTCGCTCGAGGTGAGCCGCTTAGATATCGTGCGAGCCTTCCAAACCGATGCACCGCCTGCCAAGCTGGCTTTCTACACACCGCCAAGCGCTTCCATCCCAGACGCACCAGGCAGCTTGCCTCGGTTGTCGGATCTCTTGCGTTTGAATGACGCCGGTCAAAAGGCCCTGTTGACCGACTGGCTCAATGGCTGTTTCACCGCCCCCAATCTGGACGACGCCTTGGCCAAGCGCAGCAGTTTGGCTGCGGGTCAAGTGATTTATGTACCCAGTGGGCATGCCATCAGCGCGCACAGCGTGAGCTTTTATGCGCAAGACAACGCGCAATCGGGCTTGCTGGCGCGCGCCCAAGAAATTGAAAACCTCGACAAGAGCAGCAAGGCGCAAATCTTCATCGCCGACGAAGCGCGCCACGCCTTGGTGCGTGCCGAGGCCGCCTACAGCGAATCGTCGCAGCGCTTGGTCAGCGTCCGCACCGAAGCCACTGCCGCGCAAGCCGCAGCGCACGAGCTGCAAGTGGAAACCTTACGCCTGAGCCAGTTGGCTGAACAAACCCGGGCCCGCAGCGAGCAAATCAGCGGTGACTTATTCGAGGTCGAAGCGCAATTGGCCGATCTACAAGAGCGCCGTGCCACGGCAGAAGCCCGCTTTGAAGAACTGGACATGCAACTGGCCGACAGCCAAGAGCGCCATGCCCAACTTGACGAAGCGGTCATCAACGCCGAGCGCCGCTTGAACGACAGCCGCGAGCAGCAACGCAGCTTGGAGCGACAAGCCCAAGAAGCACAGTTCGCGCAACGCAGCTTGGAGACACGTGAGGCCGAGCTCAAACGCATCATCGACAGCGCGACGCAGCAAGCCACCTCAGTGGCCGCTGAAGAGCAGCGTGTGCAAGAAGACCTGACCCGTTTGACCGATGCCGCTGCCCAAGCCGGTTTGCAAAACGCCCTCAACATCAAGATGGAGCGAGAGGCCGCCTTGGCCGCCAAACGCAGCGAATACGACGACCTGACCACCAAGCTGCGTGCCAGCGACGAGCGTCGTCTTCAGTTGGAGCGTGAGCTCGATCCCTTGCGCCAACGCATCACCGATTTCCAGCTCAAAGAACAAGCCGCTCGTTTGGGGCTGGAGCAATACACACAACTTTTGGCGGACGCCGAGGCCGACCTCGAGGCCGTGTCTGCCTCCATCCTCGCCAACAACGTGCGTTTGACCGGCCTGCAAGGCGAGATTGACCGCTTGCACCGCGAAATTACCGCCCTGGGTGCCGTCAACTTGGCCGCCTTGGAAGAACTGGCCAGTGCCAGCGAACGCAAGCTGTTCTTGGACGCACAGACCCAGGACTTGACCGACGCGATGAACACCCTGGAAGACGCCATCCGCAAGATCGACGGCGAAACCCGGGAGTTACTGGGCGGCACCTTCAGACAAGTCAATGAGCACTTTGGCCGCATGTTCCCTGAGCTGTTCGGCGGTGGCAACGCCCGCTTGGTGATGACGGGCGAAGAAATTTTGGACTCGGGCGTGCAGGTCATGGCCCAACCGCCGGGCAAGAAGAACCAAACCATTCACTTGCTCTCGGGGGGTGAGAAAGCGCTGACGGCGATTGCCCTGGTGTTTGCGATCTTCCAACTCAACCCCGCCCCCTTCTGTTTGCTGGACGAGGTGGATGCGCCACTGGACGACGCCAACACCGAGCGGTACGCCAAACTGGTGTCGAGCATGTCCAAAGAAACGCAATTCCTCTTTATTTCGCACAACAAAATTGCCATGGAAATGGCAGAACAGCTGATTGGTGTGACCATGCAAGAGCAGGGCGTATCCCGCATCGTGGCTGTGGATATGGAGGCTGCGGTATCTATGGCGGATGCCGTTTGATTTCAAAATAAGCACATGAGTACTCTTCAAATTGGTTTAGCCATCGTGGGTGGTGTCGTCCTTGCCGGTGTCGTAGCCCACAGCACGTGGTCCTCACGTAAAAACAAGCCACGTCAGGCGGATCCTTTGCCCAACGATGTGGCAAACGAGGTCGCTATCGAGCCCTCTGCCTTTGCGGTAGACGATGGACAACCGAAAGAGCCCTCGTTTGATTCCTCGCCAAGCTATGGCGCTGCCCAAGAACCCAAGCTCAGCGCCACAGCCGCGAGCGGCTCGGCCAAGTTTGAAACCTCAGGCTCGCTGGATCCCGTGAGTGACATTGCCCGCAGCATGATGGAAGAGGCCGTCGCCCACGCGCAACGTGTGCCTGATGAAGCCGAGTTGGCGCGAATTGCGGCCAGCAAAGCGGCCGCCGCCAAGGCAGCGACTGAACGCGCAGCCCAGCAAACCACACCCCCCGCCGTGGCCCGCGTGATGGAGAGCGCTGCCGCTGATTTGCCGCCCCCCGAAAAACGCCCCGCCTTGGATGCCTTGATTGATGTGATTGCGGCGGTAGAAATTGAGGCCCCCATCTCGGGCGAAGCCGCTTTGTCAGCCATGCCCACCACGCGCCGCGTAGGCAGCAAGTTGTTCAACCTCGAAGGCCTGAATACCGAGTCGGGCTTGTGGGAATACCCACGCAATGGTCAGCGCTACAGCGCATTCCAGTCGGGTGTGCAGTTGGCCAATCGCACGGGTCCCTTGAACGAGATTGAGTTTTCTGAATTTGTCACCAAGACCCAAGCCTTTGCCGATGGCATCAACGCTGCGCCAGAGTTTCCAGACATGTTGGAAGAAGTGGCACGCGCCCGCGAGCTCGACAGCTTTGCCAGTGCCCACGATGCCCAGCTGAGCTTCACCCTCAAAGCCACCAAGGCCGCATGGAGTCCTGGCTATGTGCATCAAAACGCCGCACGCTTAGGCTTCATTGCGGGTGTGCTGCCCGGTCGCATGGTGGTGCCCTCTCCGACCCTAGGTTTGCCACCCATTTTGGGTTTGACCTTTGACTCGCAAGCCGCGATGTCCGAGGACCCCACCCAATCTGCCATTTATGAGCTCAATTTGTCACTCGACGTGCCTCAGGTGGACCGCAAAGAAGAGCCTTATGCGCGCATGATCCAAACCGCCTATGAGTTGGCGCGGGTGATGGATGGCGCGATCTCCGATGACAACGGCCAGGCGCTGTCTGAATCGGCCATTGGTGCCATTGCGCGTCACTTGCTGGCGCTGTACGACACCCTGGATGCACGTGATCTGTCGGCGGGCTCGCCGCAAGCGCGCCGCTTGTTCAGCTGATCTCAAGGCCACGCCACATGAGCAACGCTGACTTATTTGGCGATGCCGCTGAACCCACGCAAGACCTTGCCACCCGCGCTCAGGCGTTGCGAGAACAGCTGCATCATCATGGCCACCAGTACTACGTGCTGGACGCGCCTACCATCCCCGACACGGAATACGACCGCCTGTTCAAAGCGCTGCAAGACCTAGAGGCGGCGCACCCCGAGTTGCTGACACCCGATTCTCCAACCCAACGTGTGGGCGGCAAGCCGCTGGACAGTTTTGCCAGCGTCAAGCACGTGGTGCCCATGCTCAGCATTCGCACCGAGACCGACACCGAGGCCACAGGGGCGGAGGCCTTTGACACGCGCATCCGCAAAGAGCTGGCCCTGACCGAGGCTGACCCGAGGGTGGACTACGTGGCCGAGCTGAAGTTTGACGGCCTCGCCATGAGCCTGCGTTACGAATACGGCGTGCTGGTGCAAGCCGCCACACGCGGTGACGGCGAAACCGGTGAGGACGTGACACAAAACATCCGCACCGTGGGTCAGATTCCTTTGCGTTTGCCGCCAGACGCGCCCGCCGTATTGGAAGTCCGCGGTGAGGTCTACATGGCGCGCGGCGACTTTGAAACCCTGAACGAGCGGCAACGCGCGCGCATTGCCGCCGGCGAAAAGGGTGAGAAAACTTTCGTCAATCCGCGCAATGCTGCTGCAGGTGCGGTGCGTCAGCTTGACCCCACGGTTGCCGCACAACGCCCGCTGAGTTTTTTTGCTTATGGTTTGGGCGACATCACGTCTGTTGAAGCGGGCGGTCCATCCTTCACCACGCACTTTGAGATGTTGATGCGCCTCAAGCAATGGGGCTTTCCGGTGGCCGAGCAAACGGCCTGTGTGCAAGGCGCAGCAGGCTTGGTGGGCTTCCATCAGCGCATGGGCCAAGTGCGTGATGCGTTGCCGTTTGACATTGACGGCGTGGTCTACAAAGTCAACAGCTTGGCGGCGCAGCGTCAGCTGGGTTTCGTCACGCGCGAACCGCGCTGGGCCGTGGCCCACAAATACCCCGCGCAAGAACAGCTCACCACCGTGCAAGCCATTGAGGTGCAAGTGGGGCGCACGGGCAAGCTCACCCCCGTGGCCAAACTCGCACCCGTGTTTGTGGGCGGCGTCACCGTGACCAACGCCACCCTGCACAACGAAGACGAAGCCCGCCGCAAAGACGTGCGGGTAGGCGACACCGTGGTGGTGCGCCGCGCAGGTGATGTGATTCCTGAAGTGGTGTCTGTTGTTTTAGAAAAACGCCTGCAAGACGCGCACATCTTCACCATGCAGCACCAGTGCCCTGTATGCAACAGCCCTGCGGTGCGTGAAGAAGGCGAGGCCGATTACCGCTGCACAGGCGGCCTGTTTTGCAGCGCCCAACGCAAGCAAGCCATCCTGCACTTTGCGCATCGACGCGCGGTAGAAATTGAAGACTTGGGCGACAAACTGGTCGAACAATTGGTGGACGCAGGCGTGGTCAACACCTTGCCCGACCTGTATCGCATGGGCTTTACCGCCTTGGTCACGCTAGAGCGCATGGCTGAAAAATCGGCCAACAATGTGCTGGCCAGCATCGAGAAATCCAAGCAGACCACGCTGGCGCGCTTTGTGTTCGGCTTGGGCATTCGGCATGTGGGCGAGGCCACTGCCAAAGAACTGGCACGCCACTTTGGCAAGATGGACGCCATCATGGACGCCACCGTGGACCAATTGCTGCAGGTGGCGGATGTGGGCCCCATCGTGGCGCAAAGCATTCGCACCTTCTTTGACCAGCCGCACAACCGTGAGGTGGTGGAGCAACTACGTGCCTGTGGCGTCACATGGACCGAGGGCGAACCCAGCGCTGGTGCGAGCTTGCCTTTGGCGGGCCAAACCTTTGTGCTCACCGGCACCTTACCCAGCTTGAGCCGCGATCAAGCGAAAGACATGCTCGAAGCCCTGGGTGCCAAAGTCGCGGGCAGCGTGAGCAAGAAAACCCACGGCGTGGTCGCGGGCGCCGAGGCGGGCAGCAAGCTCGACAAAGCGCAAGCGCTGGGCATCCCCGTGTTCGATGAGGCGGGCTTGTTCGCCTTGGTGGCTGAGCACACCAAGCCCTCTGTTGAATAAGGGACCTTCCTCATGGCCGTTCGGGAAATTTTGAAGATGGGCGACGAACGCCTGCTGCGTGTGGCCCAGCCCGTGACCGCGTTCAACACGCCCGCGCTGCATGCGCTACGCAAAGACTTGGATGACACCATGCAAGCGGCCAACGGGGCCGGCTTGGCGGCGCCGCAAATTGGGGTGGATTTGCAAGTGGTGGTGTTTGGCTCGGGTGAGATCAACCCGCGCTACCCAGATGCGCCTGTGGTGCCGTACACGGTCCTCATCAACCCCGTGCTCACGCCGCTGGATGACGAGGAAGAAGAGGGTTGGGAAGGCTGTTTGTCTGTGCCGAGCTTGCGCGGCGTGGTGCCACGCTACAAGCGTTTGCGCTACCAAGGCTTTGACTTGCTCGGCCAGCCGATTGACCGCACGGTCGAGGGCTTTCATGCGCGGGTGGTGCAACACGAATGCGACCACTTGATCGGCATGCTCTATCCCATGCGTGTGCGTGACTTCACGCGCTTTGGGTTTACCGAGGTGTTGTTCCCGGGGTTAGACAACGCGGAAGATTAAGCGTCTAACAACCGCGCCATCAAATGCCGACGGAAATCGCGCATGCT
>CANGML010000080.1 GCA_947454585.1 Comamonadaceae bacterium | reverse complement strand
TTTCGGGCGGCAGTGGTGCCGGTGTGATGGTGGACGAGGCAGGTCAAATCACATCGGGCTTCAACGGTACCTCGGTGGTCCAGACGCACATGACCAATTCACGCCTGACCGATCCTGAAATTTTAGAATTCAGATTCCCTGTTCGCTTGGAAAGTTATGCCATGCGCGAAGGCTCGGGCGGGCAAGGTAAATGGCATGGCGGCATGGGCGGTGTGCGTCGCATTCGCTTCTTGGAGCCGATGACAGCCAGCATTTTGTCCAATGGCCGCGTTCATCCAGCTTTTGGCATGGCCGGTGGCAAAGCAGGTGCACCAGGCATCAACCAAGTGCAGCGTGCCGATGGCCGCGTAGAGGTGCTGAAGCACATTGGCCAAGTGGAAATGGCCCCAGGCGATGTATTTGAAATTCACACGCCTGGTGGCGGTGGGTACGGCGCTGAAGTCGCAAAGTGAAAGATCCCCCTAGCGGTAAGACGCTAGGTGGATGTTTGTTTCTGTCGATCTAATACCGCTGATCAAACGGATTCTTTCTAGCGCGTTAGATAAGGCCTTCATGGAGGGGGCTTCTATTTCCGCTAGGAGGTCCCAGCGGCCATTGGTATCGTGAAGCGCGCAGACGCTGGGCTCTCCCAGCAAACTGGCGATGACCTGACGCGTGGTGTTGCCTTCCACCAAAACGCCCATCCACGCCTTAATGGTTTCAGGTTCAGTGTCGGGTCTTAGCCTGATGGTGTAGCCCACGATCACCTGTGAGTCTTCCAGTTTTCGCAAGCGATTGTTGATGGTGCCGCGCGACACCTTCAACTTGTGAGCCAAGTCAGCGATGCTCATCCGGGCATCTTGTCTTAGCAAGCCGATGAGTTTTTGGTCAATGTCGTCCATTTGAAATCATTCGCCCTAATTTGCCGTAATGATACTTTGTTGTGTCATTTTGGTAAATAAATGATCAAAACAGTACATTTTTGATCATTTCAATTGATTCACTTCTTTTGCAAACTCTGTTCTTCTCGTTTTGACAGATCTTGAGTTTCCTTATGAATTTTTCTTCCTCTCAGCCACGCATGGCTTTTTCCAAACAGGCCACAAATCTGAGCCCGCTTTATTTGAGTGCACCTGCCGCGGTTGAATTGGTGCAAAGCATTGGCTTGAAAGCTTGCCTGTCAGGCATTGCCGATTTCATCAAAGCAGACTTTTTACGGTGGGAGGATTTTGATAAATCGGCGCGTGTTGCCAATCATTCCTTCGACGGCGTCATTGAGTTGATGCCCATTGCTGATGACACCACCTACAGTTTTAAGTACGTCAACGGTCATCCCAAAAACACGGCGATGGGCTTGCCTACCGTGATGGCCTTTGGCGTGATGGCGGATGTTGCGACGGGTGCACCTTTGTTTTTGAGCGAGTTGACACTCACCACGGCCCTGAGAACGGCCGCCACTTCGGCATTGGCGGCCAAAGTATTGGCCAGACCCGGCAGTTGTGTGATGGCTTTGATTGGCAATGGCGCGCAAAGTGAATTTCAAGCGTTGGCCTTTCAACACCTGCTAGGCATTGAGACTGTGCGTTTGTATGACCTCGATCCGAAGGCCAGCGCCAAACTCATGGCCAACTTAAGTGGCAGTGGCTTGAACTTGCAAATATGCGACAGCATTGCGCAGGCGGTCAAAGGCGCAGACATCGTGACCACGGTGACCGCAGATAAATCTTGTGCCACCATCATCACAGCGGATTTGATCGAGCCCGGCATGCACATCAATGGCGTGGGGGGGGATTGTCCTGGCAAAACCGAATTGTCGGCCGGTGTTTTGGCTGCGAGTAAAGTGTTTGTGGAATACATTCCACAGTCGCGAGTGGAGGGTGATATACAGCAAATGCCAGATGACTTTGAAGTGACAGAACTGTGGCAAGTGCTAAAGGGACATCAGCCAGGACGAGAGCACGTCCATCAGATCACCGTATTTGATTCGGTTGGTTTTGCATTAGAAGATTTTGCAGCCCTGCGATTCATGTATGAGTCAGCATGCGCATTGGGTTTGGGTGAGCGCTTGTCATTGATGCCGCAGATGAAGGATCCCAAGAATTTATTCGGTACCCTGCTGAAAACAGGCATTTCTTCAGTGATCGAAAAAAGTGAACGCATCTGCGCTGCTTAATTCAGAGCCTCAAACCTGACGACTCAAGTGTTGCTTCATGATGGCATCGGTGAGACAGCGTGCAAAGTAGGCCGCCGCTGGTGTTAGCGGTACATCGGGTGGTGCAAGCAGTACAAGTTCAATCGGCGGGGGCTTCAGTTTGTGCAAGGAAATTTCGGTCAGACCTCGACATTCGGGTTGCGCTAACAAAGGTGCCGGCATGACGCTCACAGCATCCGACTGCCTCACCAAGGCCATGGCTGCCATGGCATCGCAGCGTGTCATCAGACCTGGGGCTTTGACGCCAGCTTGTTTGAACATGGCATTCAAGCCATCGTCCAAATCATTGGCGAAGGGGCCAGGCAAAACCCACTCCAATGCGGCCAAGCGGGCGGCGGTGGCTTGCAACAATATGGGATGTCCCTGACGGACCACTATTTTTTGAGGTTCTTTGAGAAGTCGTGTGGCATCGAATTCTGTATGGATCACTTCGCCACTGTCTGCCACGATTGCAAAATCCAAAGAACCATCTCGCAAGCTGGGCAGGACCCGTGCCACCAAGCCCTCGACCAAACGCAACTGAACTTTGGGGTATCGTCGCCTGAACCACATGAATGCTTCGCCCAACACGGTGAGCATGAGGTAAGGCGTAATGCCCACCCGCAAGGTGCCCGTGTCGTCCCCTTGTGACTGTTTAAGGTCTTCATGCGCCAAAGTGATTTGGCGTGTGACCAGTTTGGCTCTGGCGTGTAATCTTTGACCGGCTTCAGTGAGTACCACGCCACGCGATTTTCGAATCAGCAAAGAAACGCCAACATCTTCCTCTAGCGTCCGCAAGGACTTGGTCAATGCCGCTTGCGTCAAGTGCATTTCGCGTGCGGTGGCCCGAATGCTGCCGTGTTCAACCACACCCACAAGTGCCTGAAGTTGGTGAAGCTTCATGGTGACTCCAATCAAAGTTTTTAAATGACAACTTTTGGTTGTCATGCTGAAAAATTATAGCCTTCCGTTTGTCGTTGGGTGTTCCTAGTATCTGCTGGATGGATTTTTCATACTTCGAGCTACTTCAGCGCTCACTAAAGGACCCTGCCATGAAACGACGCACTGCACTGGGATTGCTGCTCCTCAGCGTTCTCACCCTTGTGACACCTGCTTACGCTGACACCTATCCAAATAAGCCTGTCACATTGATGGTGCCTTATCCACCGGGTGGTTTGTCGGATGTCATTGCGCGAAAAGTGAATCAGGCTTTGGCGCTAGAACTGAAGCAACCCGTCATCATTGAAAACTTGGGCGGTGCGGGCGGTGCCATTGCGGCGCAAAAAGTATTGAGCGCACCAGCCGATGGTTACTACATCTTCCAGGGTTCACCCAATGAATTGATTTTGGCGCCGTTGGCCATGAAAGCGGTGAAATACAAGCCAGAAGATTTTCGCTTGATTCAGCAAATGGCTTTGGCGCCAATGGCCATCGTGGCGCGCAAAGACTTCCCTGCAAAGAACGCCAACGAAATGGTGGCATACATCCAAAAAATGGCCAAAGAGGGCAAGCCTGTCAATTACGCCAGCGTTGGCAATGGCAGTTTCTATCATTTGATTGGTGAAGAGTTGTCGAAAAAGATTGGCGCAGAGATGTTGCACGTGCCTTACAAAGGTGGCGGGCCCATTTCGCAAGATTTGTTGGGTGGGCAAATTGACTTGTTCATCACACCCTATGGTGCGCCTCACGTGGCCATGGAAAAAGAAGGCAAGTTGCGATTCATTGCTGTTCTGTCCAGCGAGCCCCAACGTTTGATCAAACACATTCCATCCGTGGATGAAAACAAATTGCTCAAAGGATTTCACTACACCATTGGAAGCGGCTATTACGTGAAGAAGGGCACACCCGAGCCCATTGTGGAGGCTTTGCACAAAGCACTGACCAAAGTGATGTTTGATGCTGACTTTGTCGCCACAATGGCCGCCATGGGTCAAGATCCTTCTCCTGCATTGCGACTTGATGAAGCCGTCAAAGCCTTTGCCGACGACATCAAGTTGTACCAAGGCATTGCCAAATCCATCAATTTGCAAGCGCAATGAATTTATTGCACGCTATGCGTGAACGCGTAGCGCCCTTCGTCGCGCTACGCCACGATTTGCATCGGCATCCAGAATTGGGGCTTCAAGAATTTCGAACCTCTGCTCTGTTGGCGGAGCAGCTTGAAAGTTGGGGCTTTAGCGTCACCCGAGGTATCGCCACAACGGGACTTGTGGCGCAATTGGTTCGAGGGTATGGCAAAAAGCGTTTGGGCATTCGCGCTGACATGGATGCCTTGCCCATCCAAGAAACCAATCGCTTTGCACATCGCAGTCTTCATGATGGCCTGATGCATGCCTGTGGCCATGATGGTCACACGGCCATGCTGATGGCAGCGGCGAAATACATTTCGCAAGAACTTGATTTCTCGGGAACCTTGAATTTAATATTTCAACCAGCAGAGGAACATCCAGGGGGCGCCAAGCTCATGATTGAGCAGGGCTTGTTTGAGAAATTTCCCTGTGACGCGATCTTCGCAGCGCACAACATGCCAGGCATTCCAGCGGGTCAGTTGGTCTTCATCGATGGCCCGGCCATGGCGTCATCCGACGATGTCACCATTACTTTGACAGGTTTGGGCGGGCATGGCGCCATGCCGCATTTGGCGCAAGATCCTATCGTGGCGGCATCCAGCATTGTGATGTCCCTGCAAACCATCGTCTCTCGCAACATCAATCCTTTGCAAACTGCAGTGATCACGGTTGGGGCCTTGGCGTCTGGAAAAGCCAACAATGTGATTCCAGGTTCTGCACGTTTAGAGTTAAGCGTGCGTGCACTGGACCGCGATGTGCGTGATCTGCTCCAAGTTCGCATTACGGATTTGGTGACTGCCCAAGCGCAAAGCTTCGGCTTACAAGCACAGATCGAATACAAGCGTGATTACCCTGTGTTGGTGAATACAAGGGCTGAAACCGAATTTGCACGCGCCGTGGGTGTGGCGTTGTTAGGCCATGAAGGCGTCACTTTGCAAGGTCGTCCTCTTACAGGGAGCGAAGACTTTGCTTTCATGCTGGATCACTGTCCGGGCAGTTACTTGATGATTGGCAATGGGGTCGCACCAAATGCCTCATCCCCCAAAGATCTCGCACATGCCTGCATGGTGCACAACGCTGGCTATGACTTCAATGACGAAATTTTGCCTGTGGGTGCTGCCTATTGGGCTTTGTTGACGCAGCGTTACTTAACAAACTAAAAAAAACCATGACTCAAGCTTTATGGCAACTTAGCGCCACCGAAGTGGCCTCTCGCATTGCGCATCGAGAAATATCAGCGAGACAGGTGACCGAGAGCGTTCTCGCGCGCATTGAAGACATCAACCCCAGCATCAATGCTTTGGCAAAAGTTAATGCAGTATCTGCTTTAAAAGCCGCGGACGATGCTGATGCAGCACAAGCCCAGGGTAAATCGCTCGGACTTTTACATGGCGTGCCCGTCACCATCAAAGTGAATGTGGATGTGACTGGCGAAGCGACAACGGATGGCGTAGAAGCACTGAAGGACAACATCGCTGCCACTGACTCTCCTTTGGTCCAATCGATGCGTGAGGCAGGCGCCATCATTGTGGGCCGAAGTAATGCCCCAGCCTTTTCACTCCGCTGGTTTACCGACAACAGTTTTCATGGCCGAACGCTCAATCCTTTTGACCCGGGGGTCACGCCGGGTGGATCCAGTGGCGGTGCGGCGGCAGCGACAGCGCTGGGCATGGGGGCTATTGCGCACGGTAACGACTATGGTGGATCGATTCGTTATCCGGCATGGGCTTGTGGTGTGGTGGGCTTGCGAACCACCGTGGGACGGGTGCCTTCGTACAAGGCAAGTGCGCCCAATCGCATCATCACCAACCAGCAAATGTCAGTACAAGGTCCACTGACTCGAACAGTGGCTGACGCTCGCTTGGCATTGAAAGTGATGTCGCGTGGTTCTGCTTTGGATCCGCAATGGGTGCCTGCACCTTTGGACAACCCAGACTGTGAAAAACCAACGCGTGTTGCCGTGTTCAAAAACTGGACGCATTCAAAAGTAGATCCCAGTGTCAGTGAGGCCGTGGCTCAAGCTGCGCATTGGCTAGAGGCCGCAGGCTATGTGCTGGAAGAAGTTGAACCGCCACACTTTGCCGAAGTGTCGGCCATGCAATTTCACATGGTCATGAATGACATGCGACGCGCTGGTGCGGGATTCATGCAACAGTTAGGTGACGATGCCTTGCGAATGGCGCTTCAGCATTATTTAGACATCAATCCAATTTGGGACAGAGATCAAAATCTGGAGGCGCTCACGAGACGCTTTAACATCGCCCGAGACTGGGCAGTGTTTTTTGAGCGCTGTCCAGTTTTGCTCATGCCCAACTCATGGGAGCGTCAATTTCCCATCGACGATGATCAGCGCACTGCAGAGCGGATGAGCGAAATTTTATTGGCGCAATCACCTTTGTTGAGTACCGCTGTCCTAGGCTTGCCCGGCTTGTCTGTGCCAACCGGCATCGTTGCAGGATTGCCCGTCGGTGTGCAAATTGTCACCAGTCGTTTTCGCGAGGACATTGCTTTAAGAGCTGGTGAACTGATCGAACGTGCTTCTGGTTTCTCTGCGATCCAGCACCTTACAGCTTTGAATTCTTAAACAAAAGGCCTTGCGTGTGCGCAAGGCCTTGGGTCTAAAAGGTTGGCCACATCCGAGGCTTGGATTCGCGGCCCATCCATGCTTAAGACTTGGTCGACTTAGGTTTGTCGGTTGATTTTGCTTTTGCGGGCTCACTCGCTGCGCCCCCTTGATAGCCCGAACCATTGACCGTGAGGCCTTGCGCTGAAAACTTGGCGGAACTTTTTTCGCCCATGCCACTGACGCGGTGCATCAAGTCGGGCCAGTCTTTGTAGTTGCCCTTATTGCGCTCCTTCAAAATTTTGCCGGACAAAGAAGGACCAATGCCTTTGATGCCATCCAATTCTGCGGCGCTGGCTTTGTTGACGTCAACGGCTGCAAAACTGCTGAGTGAAAACAGCAGGGCGGTGGTGCTTAATATTTTTTTCAACATGTTGAATTCCTAAGTT
>CANGML010000079.1 GCA_947454585.1 Comamonadaceae bacterium | reverse complement strand
TGAAACTCAACGTCTTGTTCCACCCCATCCTGCCCTGTTTTGGCAGCCAACTCGATCGCACGCAAAGCCTTACGAATTTGCGTGACATCCTTTTGGGTACGACGCTCTGCTGCCAAACGCGCGGCCTCCGCCTCGATGGCACGGCGAACTTCGGTGATTTGAATCACGGCATCACGCGACGCTGTATGGTCCGTGTCAAAACTGAGCGGCTCAAAATGAGCCTGGGCCCGGACGTACATGCCGCTGCCCTGGCGAGAGGTCACGAGGCCCAATGACTTCAGCTGGGAAATTGCTTCTCTAACAACCGTGCGACTCACCCCAAACTGCTGTACCAACAAAGCCTCTGTGGGCAACTTGTCTTGTGGGGCCAGTCGGCCGGAACGGATTTCTGCAATCAGTCGACGTGCAACCTGCTCAGACAGTTTGTCTGTGACCGCAATTGGCTGAAAAGCAGGTGACATGTAGGGTGGAATTGATCTGTAAATTGATCAGGTCATCATACAAATCTTGCCCCACAAAAGGCCTAGGGATAACCATAGTTAATGCATTAACAAGTTGGCAACTGCAATTCCAAAGTACCGACACGGCCTTGATTCAGCTCATACCTTGCTGAAATCCCAGCCAACCGGATCAAGGATTTCGCCAAAGCCATTTCAACACCAGGCCCCTCTTGCAACTGAAATTGGTAGGTGTCCGTATTCCAAAATGCCTCGACTAATTTGAGCTTGTTCTGTTCAAGCTTGGCTTCTGTTGATTCAATCACTAGCTTCAAATATTTTTTGTCTTCATGCCAAGACAAGTGGATACGGATGACATCCCAGGCCTCTGCGATCTGCAAAGTGTTAAAAATCACCGTATCTAAGACTTGGCGCATACGTGTCGCGTCAGCACAGATAGACTTTGTTTGCGCATCTGCATGGTAAATCAGTTGCAAATGAATGCTCCGCTCCAGCGCCTGCGGTTGATAGAGGCTCACAAGGTCATGCAGCAAGGTCGCGAAAATGAATGGCGTGTTCGACAAGCGAACTTGGCCTCGTTGCACATATTGCAAGTCAACATAGGCATTACAGGAGCGCGCTAGATTGGAGCCGCTTTCACGAATGATCTTGGCTGTGAAATTCATCATGGGCTCAGCCGTTCTATTTTCTAAAAATTCAGCGTAGCCCATGATGCCATTCAGGGAAGTGCGTAACTCATAAGAAACACGCGCCATCAAACTCAATGGCGCAGGCGCGGGTTTTCGGCATAAATTTTTTCTCAAGAGCCAATCGCGCACGCGTCGAAGATTAAACGACATCACTAGTTCTCCCTGTCAGCGCGTATGCACCAATAAGGAGGGACGATAACCAGCGTGTGTTTTATTTCTTTCGCGTTACACACGATTCATAGGTAACAAGTACCGTCATTTTCAACAGGTATCTAGGTTTAAAACGATTTGAAAGTTAAATTCAAAAAAACATGAAACCAATCAGACATGTCTTCGACTTGTCAAAAGTCTTGAAATCAAATCACCGCATTATTTTTAGCGCGTGACTTTGTCGTGCAAAGGGAGTAGCAAGCCCATGGCTTCAAACTTTGACCGCTACGTGTTCACCTCGATACGCAGAAGACTGCCCCCTCATCTGCGCAGTTTGAGAGATTTTTACTTTTATACCTTGTCAATCACAGGTCTTTTTTGCCTGCTGCTTCTCTTGCCGGTCTTGGTTTTGACCGATCAACAAATTTTGACTGCGGTGGCGTTGAGCTGCGGTGCACTTCTGAGCCTCACGCTGGCCTTGTGGCGTTTGGGCGTTTCACTGACGTGGATTCAGTTTTTTTACCCGCCCATTGTCATAGGCGGAATTTGCTTCAGTGCTTATCACACAGGGGGGATCATGTCACCCGTCATGATGTCGATTGGCATGGCCCCCAGCTTGGCCTTGTTCACCGTGAGTCGTCGAGGACGCTACGCATGGTTGCTTTTGACAGCCTTGTCTTTGACTTTTCTTTGGTGGGCACAGCGGCATGGACGGGTGATGCCGCAGAACCCCAGCAGCAGTCAGACCTTGATATTGGGGGCGAGCATGATCGCCTTGCTCTGCATTGCACACGTCGCACTTTTCATACTGTATGACGCGGCCAACGCACAAAGCATTCGCACGATCGCTCTGAAAAGTCGAGCGCTGAACAATCTATCGCATGACTTGCAACTGACCCATATCCATAAGGCTCGCTTTTTAAGCACTGTCAGCCATGAAATTCGCACCCCTTTGAACGCCGTCATGGGCTATCTGGGGTTACTTCGCAATGACCCTCACTCCGCATCCATCAATGCGTCCTACATAGAAGGCGCTCAAAGCGCAGCGGCGCAACTAATGACAGTGATCAACGACCTAGTGGACTATTCGCACATTCAACAAGGCAGACTTGCGCTCAGCTATCAAACTGTTCATTTGCCCCAACTGATCAGCAACGCCTTTGAAACTTTAACGCCCCAGGCATCGCATCTTCCTATTCACTATGCGTTACACCTTGATCCAAATTTGCCCACATGGATTCATACAGATCCGCATCGGCTTGAACAAATATTTACAAACCTGCTTGGCAACGCACTCAAATTCACGCCAAACGGAAGTGTTATCGCGCATATTCTTCTGAAGGTTGATCCACAAACATCGGCACCCAAGCTCTTAGTGATCCAAGTCAATGACTCGGGCATTGGCATTCCTGAGCAGGCGATGCAGAAGATCTTTGAGCCATTTTTCCAACTTCAACCAGCGCCAACTTTGGGCACTGGCAACGCACTCAGGGGCAATGGACTAGGGCTCGCCATCACGCAGCGCTTGGTTGAGCGCTTAGGCGGAGTTATTCACGTATCGAGCCAAGAAGGCATAGGTTCATGCTTCGAAGTTCAACTACCCCTGAAAATAAGCGCTGATCGGCCTTCGGAGCCATCGCCCCCAAAAGACATCAATCTGCTCATCGTAGATGACCATGCGACCAACCGGCTGGTCGCAGCAGCCACCATCAAGCAAGATCTGCCGCGTACGCGTATCGATGAAGCGCGCAATGGCACGGAGGCGCTTGCAAAAATGAAAGCACACTGTTACGACTTGGTGTTGATGGATCTTTTGATGCCTGATTTTTCTGGCATCGAGGTGGTGCGAAGAATACGCGCCGAATGTGCAGCGCCACATCGCCATGTCAAAGTCATCGCTCTAACAGCCTATGTTTCTGACGAAGCGCTTCATCAGTGCCAAGAAGTTGGTATTGATGTTTTATTACCTAAACCCTTTGACCGAGCCATACTGATCCAAACTGTTCTTCAGCAGACGGCTTAGTTGGAGCAGCCAAATTTTTAAATTACTTTTCGATCAACAAAAATTTTCGATCGAATATCTTTTTAACCTGCTCTGCGTGTGCATAAATGGACTCGTAAAATCGCTCGGTAGGCATCAAATATTTAGACCGCGCATCATCCTTAGCGCTGACAGCCTCAATGTATCCAGCTTGTTCCATCTCACGCATACGTGTGCGCAAGGCTTTTTCGGTATAACCGGCGCCTCCCATCAGGTCCTTCAAAGAACGTGACAACAGCGCCCTATCGCCAACAGCCCGTTGCGCAATTCGGTAGTACAAATGTCGCCCAGTTAGCGTAGTCAACAAGGGGGAATGCGTGATCTCCCACTCGTGCAAATCCGCCAAATTAGAAACAATAGCCGTCAACTGCGGTGTATTTAGTTCTTTTGAAGTCACAGTATCCCTCTCGCCTGCTAGTAGAAGTAAACAATGATCTTTGAGGATAAACAGAATACCGGAATTGATAGCCAAATATACGGAAGTAACTTCCCGCTTCGCGGACGATATGAATATTTTCAAAAAAACTCTAGCAATTGACTACTCGTTAAGGGCTTGATCAACACAGCATCAAAACCTAAACCGATCAATTGATCCGTGTCTTCATGCGTTGCATAAGCCGTATAGGCAATGACCTTGACGCCACCATGCTTCGACGATGCTCTGATATTTTTTAAAACGTCGAAACCACTGATATCCGGCATAGAGATATCCAAGAGCACACAGTCGACATCAAAACTCTCAAGCTCGGACAAGATATCCAAGCCACTCGCAGTCTCGTGCACCGTCCACCCAAAGGGGCGAAGGATCAAACCAGGCAGTAAACGGTTGATGCCCTTGTCATCAACGACCAAGATCGATTTGGACTTCATCTTTTGAACACCTGTACATGGGCGGTCAGTTTATGTGTGTCAAATTTAATAAATTCAATTTTTAAAATATTAAAGGAACAAAATTCCGCTAGTTGACAAAATCGACATCGGTTGCGATTTAGTTGAATTTATTCCCAAACGCCGCCCCCATCCTCGCTCACGCCCTGACCTTACCATTCATCAATCGGACAGAGATCAAGGCATCAAAGAAACCGCGCAACCACTCCATGTCGATGGGTTTACTCAACACTTGCACCTCAGGTGGCAAGCCCCCCTTAGCCGCGATTTGTTCTTTGGTGAGTCCTGTGATGGCAATGATGGGCAAATTGGCAAACAACTTGTGATCAAGGAGGGTCTGAATGAACTTGAAGCCATCCATATTCGGCATATTCAAGTCCGTGAGCAACACCTGAGGTTGCATGGCGGGCATATCGAGCAAGGCCTCCATGGCCGAGGCATACATCACGACATCGAGGGGTAACGCCCAGCGATCAAAATGCGCTTGGTACATGAGGCGGCTATTTTCATCATCCTCAACCACCAACACACGAAGCTTCGCGTCTGAGGCAAACCAGGATGACTGCTCCAAGTGGTGCGTTGCCTGGTACTCTTGAATGGATTGAAGCGAAATCCGACGATGGCCGCCCTGGGTCTTCCAAGCCTTCAGGCTGCTCGATTCCACCAAGTTTTGAACAGTCCCCACGGACACCTTCAGCAGCTTCGCCGCATAGCTGGTACCGCAATAACCGTCATAACCTTCTTCTTGTGCGAGATGTTTCATAATTTGTTAACCTCTATTGAATTTGCGATTTTTGCAGTCAGCCTCAATTATAGAAGTTAATACATAACTATTAACAAACAATTGTTCCTGCATTGATTTATTAATTTTTTATAATTAAAACGATGCTTCGCTTGGCACACGCATTTGGTCAGACTCTTAGATAAATTTTTAAAATCAAACCTATTTATGATGAAATTTCTCATTACGTCCACCTCACCTCGCTAAACGCATGCCTGCGGCCACAGAATTAGCCGCTATGGATCACAAAAACCTATGAAACAAGGCAACCTTCTTTTCAATCGCTTGCCTACAGGGGCCTGGGATGGGTGGCAAAAAAAAGTTGAACTTGTTGAACTTCAGTTAGGTCAAATCGTTTTCGATGTGGGTGACCCTATCACGCACGTTTACTTTCCAAGTACATCCATCATTTCTATGACCCATCTTCTTTCAGAAGGTGAATCAATAGAAATAGCCATGGTGGGTGCAGAAGGTGTTCTGGGCATGTCAGCACTCATGGGTGAACCAAAGTCATCTGTTCGCAGTTTGGTTTTAAAAGCTGGCGGCGCTTACCGCGTGCAAGCCAGTTGGATAAAGCGCGAGTTTGAACATTCACACGCTGTGATGCAAATCATGCTTCGGTTTTCGCAAACCTTGATGATGCAAATATCGCAAATTGCCGCCTGCAACAGCCATCACTCTTTGGAACAGCGCCTGTCACGCTGGTTGATGCTGTATGCAGACAGAGTCAAAGACAAACACATCACTTGCACCCAGGAGCTCATCGCCCAGACCTTGGGCGTGAGGCGTGAACGCTTAGCCAAGGTAGCCAGCGCACTGAAAAAACAAGGTCTGATTGATTATTCGCGCGGTGCCATCTCGCTGGTGAACAGAGATGCTTTGAAAAGAACCGCTTGCGAGTGCTACGGGGCGATTAAAAAAAGCTACGACTAGTGCGCTGCTTGGCGCTAACCTCTTGACACGATTTCCTGCAAAGTGGCACGCTTTAACTTGGTGTGAGGAGCGGCATTTTGACGACGATAGGTCAGCGGCGACACACCCGTGATGCTGCGAAAAAAACGCGAAAAGTTACCTGCAGATGAAAAGCCTAATTGACTGGCGATCGTTGCCAAATCATCCTTGGTTGTCATCATGCGATGGATAGCTGCCTTTAAATGTAAGCTGCTCCACACCAGCTTCGGGGTCGTCTCCAGTTCGTCATGAAACAACTCATACAAACGACTCCTTGAAATACCCACCTTTTTTGCAATGGTGTTGATCAAACTGGGCTGTACCAAATTTTCTTGCATATAGGCCATCGTTTGACGTAGTCGATAGTCAATCATCTTTCGTCGCGATGACCAAACAGCCGGGTGCATTTGCTTTGCAGCAATCTCGGTTGTCAGACGCAATAGATGGGTGACTTGCTCGTTCACCGTTTGCAGATCGACGGCCTTAGTTGCCGTAATTTTTTGCATCAACTTCCAAGTCGATGCACGGATTTCGGGGTTTATTTTTATGCTTGCTTGCGTCAGAGAGACCGCTTGCCCGCGCAGATGGGGCAAGTCGTCAAGCCAGTCCACATTGATATACAAGAAAAGCAAAATCGCCGGCGCGCGATTAGCCTGCAAAAATAGATCATGGGCTTGAAAAGCATTGGTACCCAGTGCCGTGTCTTGGTTGATGCATGCCACAGAGTCGCGGAAGTGGCTAAAAGCCTCTCCGCCGCCCAACCAGAAAACAAACTGCATCTGATCATGGACGTGAGCCACGAGATTGCAAGACAGCTCCCGCACCTCGACACGACCAAAATCGCCCTCGATTACTGAATAAATTGCGCCCATCGAATCCCCTTTGGGGGAATTCTCTGGAAGTCTGGCTCAATCATCTGTGCGAATTCGCACACAACGCGCGCAATTAAATTTGTCTTAGACGCCCCCAGCGGCGATGCGTTTCAGCTTGGCGAGTTGCAGGAGCGTGATGTGGCCTCGGCTGTAACCAATGATCCCAGACATTTTGAGCTCTCGTGCCACCAAGGTAATACTGGCGCGCCTCACGCCCAACATCTGCGCCACGTGGGCGTGGGTCATGACCAAAGGATCAGGCTGACAACGTTCAAAGCTGATCAGCAACCAATGCGCAAATCGCATGCGCACATCTTGCGACTGGGACATGGCGGCCATCGCTGCCACGGATTCATAAACCGTCCAGAGGTAGCGAGAGATGGTCAACAAGACAGCGGATTGGCGCTTGATCATGCGCTGCAG
>CANGML010000078.1 GCA_947454585.1 Comamonadaceae bacterium | reverse complement strand
TGGCCGCAATCTCTTGCGCTTCGTCAGAGTAGAGGTAGTTCAAATAGGCTTTGGCCAATTCGCCGGTACCTTTTTTATTCACGGTGCGTTCCACCACCGCCACGGGGTTCTCGGCAATGATGCTCACAGAGGGATGTACCGCATCGACCTTGCCTTCACCGAACTCGCGGTCCACCGACACCACTTCAGATTCAAACGTCACCAGCACATCGCCGATGTTGCGTTGCAAAAAGATGGTGGTGGCATCGCGGCCGCCTTTGGCGAGCACGGGCACATTCTTGAAAATCTTGGCCACAAACTCGGCGGCTTGCGCATCAGTTTGGCCCTTTTTACGCGCATAGGCCCAAGCCGCCAAATACGCCATGCGGCCATTGCCACCGGTTTTGGGGTTGACGATGATGACCTGCACACCGGGCTTGGTCAGGTCGTCCCAATCTTTGATGCCCTTGGGGTTGCCATTGCGCGTGAGGAACAACATGGTCGAGGTGGTGGGCGACGCGTTGTTGGGGAACTTCTTGGCCCAATCTTTGGCGACCACGCCGTTGCCCGCTAAAAACTCGATGTCGGTGGTGGTGTTCATGGTCACCACATCGGCCTCTAAACCATCGTTGACCGCGCGCGCTTGGGCGCTAGAGCCGCCGTGGGCTTGGTCAATCTTGATGTCTTTGCCTGTGGTCTTTTTGTAGTGGGCCACGAAGGCGGCGTTGTAGTCTTTGTAGAACTCACGGGCCACGTCGTACGACGCGTTCAGCAAGGTTTGTGCAGAGGCCAATGAGCTGACTGCCAAGAGTGCAGCGGCCAAGGTGGTGTGTAGCAATTTTTTCATACCGGTTCAAGCTTCAAAGTTTCAAAGATGGCTGACATTGTGGGTCGCCTAGCCCTTAACTCAAACGACTGTTTACTTCTTAGCAAATAACAAATGCGTCTATAGCTGCGAATTTCACTTCTTGAGGTAAATCTGATCGAATTGCGCGCCGTCTGCAAAGTGCTCTTTGGCCACTTTGTCCCAGTTGCCAAATGCGCTTTCAAGCGTGAACAGGTTCAGCTTAGGCAACTGCTTCGCATATTTGGCTTGCGCTTTGGCAGAGATGGGACGGTAGAAGTTTTTGCCTGCAATGTCTTGGCCTTCATCGGTGTAGAGGTAGTTCAAATAAGCCTCTGCTACTTTGCGTGTGCCTTTACGCTCCACGTTTTTGTCCACCACAGCGACGGGTGGCTCAGCCAAGATGCTGAGGGAGGGGTAGACGATGTCGACCTTGTTGCCGAATTCTTTTTCCAGCAAGTGCGCTTCGTTTTCCCAAGAGATGAAGACATCACCTTGGTTACGTTGTGCAAACGTGACCGATGAGCCGCGTGCACCGGTGTCGAGCACGGGCACGTTCTCGTAGAGTTTTTTCACAAACTCTTTGGCTTTACTTTCATCACCTTTTGGACCGCCGTATTTGCGTTTGGCAAATTCCCAAGCGGCCAAGTAGTTCCAGCGTGCACCGCCCGAGGTTTTGGGGTTGGGTGTGATGACGCTGATGCCGGGCTTGACCAAGTCGTCCCAGTCTTTGATGCCCTTGGGGTTGCCTTGGCGCACCACCAACACGATGGTCGAGGTGTAAGGCGACGAGTTATGCGGCAAACGCTTTTGCCAGTCTTGCGGGATGAGACCACCGTTTTTGTACAAAGCATCAATGTCGCCGGCCAACGCCAAGGTGACCACATCGGCGTCAATGCCATCGATGACCGAGCGGGCTTGTTTGCCAGAGCCACCGTGTGACTGCTTGATGGTCACGTCTTGGCCGGTTTGTGCTTTCCAGTGTTTGGCGAAGGCGGTGTTGAACTCGGCGTACAGCTCACGGGTGGGGTCATATGACACATTGAGCAAGGTGACCGGTGCGGTTTGTGCAGCAGCCAAGCCGCTCGCGGCCACCAAGGCTGTGGCCACCAGGGTTTTGAAAAAGTGTTGGCGTTGAATCATTGTGTTCCCTTTGAATCCATCTCGATGGCGAGGTGTGGATTCTTAGCGCCGCAGCGCAAAAAGGGAACGACAGAGTTTTTGGTAGCTAATTACCTAAACATCTAAGGCGAGTTAAATCGATCCGACAGTGGCCTCGTCGCTGCGGCTCTCACCCCGGTTGTCTTTCCATTGAATGGCGACTTTGTCGCCAGCCTTGGTGCCTTTGAGCACAAATTGCCAGAATGGATTTTTTGCGACGGCAGTGCCCCACTCGGCCGTCATCACCGACTTGCCGTTGAGCAAGACCGTCACGTCTTGGATATGCCACGCAGGAATAACTTTGCCGTTGCTGTCCTTGCGCTGGCCAGACTCCATCTCGTGGTTCATCAACACACGCACGGTAGCGTTGCTGCCAGCAGGCACGATGCGGATGCGCGAGGGTTCAGACATGTGTGGGCTCCTGGGGTTATTCGCCGCAGCCACCGAGGGTGACTTTGACATCGCGTTTGGCGAAAAAGGCTTTGCCGTCTTGGGTCAAGGCCACGGCATACACATCAGACGATTGACCCATCTTGATACGCAAAGAGAATTGACTCTCCACCGCAGGGCTGATCGAGAAGCTCGCCACCAAAGCGGAGGGATTTTTGTCGACCAACAACAACAACCGTTTGACATTGGGCAGCGTGGTGCCCAACGCAAACAACACGTTGGCACCGTTGTCGGCGATCTCAGGGCCCGTGAGGGACACCTCTGCACTGGCGACAGGGGCTGATGCCCCTAAAGCTTTGAGTGCAGTCGCCACTGATTTGGCTTCAAAGGCGGCTTTGTCATAGGCCATGACTTTGAACGGCAAAAAGCCGGCTGTACCCAGCAGACTGGCCACAGCCCAGCTGTGTTGGAGGGTTTGACGTCGGTTCAACATGGGATTTCTCACAGGAAAAGCATATTTTGCCTGAGCAAATCCGCTTAGACTCACGGCTTCGTTTTGGAATTTTTTAGACGCGCTGGAGTTCACCATGACACATCACTTTTCTGTGCGACACCGCCTGGCCATGGTTGCCACGTTGTCTGCCTGCTTCTTTTCCAACGCCTCTGCACAACCCAGTGCGGAGGCCCTGCACCAACGCGCTACGGCAGCCACTTGCGCGAACTGCCACGGCACCGATGGCCGTACGGTCGAAGGCTCGGCCATCCCTGCGTTGGCGGGTATGCCCAAAGACTACATGGTCTTGCAAATGAAGGCGTTCAAAGATGGCTCTCGTCCCGCCACGGTGATGCACCAGCTGACCAAGGGCCTGACCGATGCGCAAATCAACAGCATCGCCGACTATTACGCCAGCCTCAAACGCTAAAAGGACACCTCATGAAACGCCGTAGTTTTGTACAAGCCTCATTCGCATTCGGTTCTTTAGGAACTTTGGTCGGCTGCGCCTCCACTGGTCGCATTCCAGAAAAAGCACGCGTGGTCGTGGTGGGCGGGGGATATGGGGGTGCCACCGCGGCCAAATACATTCGCACACTGTCGAACTACAAAATCGATGTCACGCTGATTGAACCCAATTCAGCCTTTGTGTCGTGCCCGATGTCCAACTTGGTGATCGGTGGCAGCAAGACCATGGCCGACATCACCACGCCGTACGACAAGCTCGCGGGCAACCACGGCGTGAACGTGGTGCGTGACTATGTGGCCAGCATTGATGCGACCCAGAAAACCGTGACCTTGGCCAGTGGCCCCCGCATTCGCTATGACAAGCTGGTGCTGTCACCCGGCATCGATTTGATGTTGAACAGCGTGGAAGGTTTGCAAGCTGCCAATGCCTCGGGCCAAATCTTGCACGCGTGGAAAGCCGGCCCCGAGACCTTGGCCTTGCGCAAACAGCTCGAAGCCATGGACGATGGCGGCGTGTTTGCCATCAGCATTCCCGAAGCACCCTACCGCTGCCCCCCCGGCCCCTACGAGCGAGCCAGCCAAGTCGCGCATTACTTCAAACAATTCAAGCCCAAGTCCAAGGTGTTGATCTTGGATGCCAACCCAGACGTCACCTCAAAAGGCCCGCTGTTCAAAAAGTTTTGGGCTGACAACTATGCAGGCATGCTGGAATACCGTGGCCAACACAAAACCATGGCGGTAGATGCCAAAACCAAAACGCTCAAGTTTGAAGTGCAAGGCGATGTCAAAGCCGACGTGCTCAACGTCTTACCCACCATGCGCGCGGGCTCCTTGGCAGTGCAAAGCGGCTTGGCCAATGCCAATGCGCGTTGGTGCGGCGTGAACTACCAAACCTTTGAGTCCACCCAAGCCAAAGACGTGCATGTGATTGGTGACTCGATTTTGTTGGCGCCTGCCATGCCCAAGTCAGGCCACATGGCGAACTCGCATGGCAAGGTCACCGCGGCAGCGATCGTGGCGCAGTTGTCTGACTTGCCCGTCAATCCAGACCCATTGCTGACCAACACCTGCTACAGCTTTGTGAACGACAAGTTGGTGGTGCATGTGGCGTCTGTCCATCAATACGATGCAAAGGACAAGACCTACAAAACGGTGCCAGGGTCTGGCGGCGTGTCGAGCGCACCCAACGCCCTAGAAGGTGTTTACGCGTGGAACTGGGCGCAAAACATTTGGGCAGATACCCTGCTCTAAGTCCGCAGGGCCGCTACGGCGGCTTGCAGGTCGTGCGCCCATTCGCGGCGACTGCGCCCTGCAGCATCTTGCTTTTCCCCGTAGCGAACCTGGGCCAGCAGCGGCGGCGCGCACAAGGTGCGCCAAAGTGAGCTGACCAAGGTATCTGCGTCGCGGTAACAAGGTGCAAGGCTCACCGATTCCGTGGCTGCATCAATGAACTGCAAGGCCACAGGCTGAATCGGCGCATCCGCCGAAATGGCCGCTTGCAACAAGTTGGCATGAAAGGGCATCACTGTGATGCCGTCGCCTGTGCCGCCTTCAGGAAACACAGCCAGTACCTGGCCCTGCTTTAATGCAGCGGCCATGTGGTGCACCACACGCATGGCGTCGCGGTTGGAACTGCGCTCGATGTAGAGCGAGCCACCGCCCGTGGTGAGCACGCCCACCAAAGGCCAGCTGCGGATTTCAGACTTGGCGACAAAGCGGCAATGACAGGCCGCGTGCATGACCAAAATATCGAGCCACGAGATATGGTTGGCCGCCATCAACACCGGCCCCGGCGCGGGATGGCCTTTGACGCGCACCTCAATGCCGATGATGGCCAACATGCCGCGGGCCCACACTTCTACCGCACGCGCTTGCTGTTCGTCACTGAGTTGGGGAAACACGGTGCGCACACGCCAGTAGCCACGCAATATCCATGCGATGACGCGCACAAACTTAGCTAAGGCGCGCAGGGTTTGCAAGGTGAAGCTTTATTCAGCGGCTTGGTAGGCCACGCGTCCCGCCACCAGAGTGGCTTTGACGCGTGCAGGCAAGACCATGCCCGTCATGTCAAACGCAAACGGTGTGTGCTTGCCTTGGCTGTGCAAGGCGTCAGGGCTGACTTGCCACTCCGCGGCAGGGTCAAACACCACCAGGTCGGCCACGCCGCCCACCTGCAGTTGGCCCAGGCTGTCACGCTGACCTTGAACTTTGCCCAATACTTTGGCGGGTTGTGCGGTCAGTACCTCCAGTGCGCGTAGCAGACTGACTTTGCTGTCGTTCGCCCACTTGAGTGAGAGGCTGAGCAGCAGCTCCAAGCCCGTTGCGCCGGGCTCGGCTTCGGCGAAGGGCAAGGCTTTGGCATCCACATCGACCGGCGTGTGGTCGGACACCAGCACGTCAATCGTGCCGTCGGCCAAGGCAGCGCGCAGCGCATCGCGGTCACGCTGGTGGCGCAACACGGGCGTCACGCGGGCGCGGCTATCGAAGTAGCCAATGTCGTGGTCGCTCAGGTGCAGCGAGTTGATGCTCACGTCAGCCGTCACGGCCAAACCTTCTTGCTTGGCAGCACGCACCAGCGCCACACCTTCCGCACTCGAGATGCGGCACAGGTGCACACGCGCTTGCGTGCTGCGCATGAGGGCAAAGATGGTGTGCAAAGCAATCGTCTCAGCGGCCACCGGCACGCCGCTCAAACCCAAACGGGTGGCGAGGGGGCCACTGGCCGCCACACCTTTACCCAAATGCATGTCTTGCGGACGCAGCCACACGGTGTAGCCAAAGGTGGCGGCGTATTGCAGTGCGCGTTGCAGCACTTGCGTGTTTTCCAAAGGCACTTCAGCTTGGCTAAATCCCACGCAACCCGCGTCGGTGAGGTCTGACATTTCGGTCAACACCTCGCCCTTCAAACCGCGGGTGAGTGCCCCCAGTGGGAACACGCGTGCGCAGTGCAGTTTTTCGGCGCGGAACTTGAGCATCTCGACCAAGCCGGGTTCGTCCAACACGGGGTCGGTGTCGGGTGGGCACACCAGGCTGGTGACACCACCGGCCACGGCGGCGGTGAGCTCGGAGGCCAGCATGCCTTCGTGCTCGTAGCCGGGCTCGCGCAAGCGCACTTGCAAGTCGACCAAGCCGGGGGCGACGATGCAGCCTTTGGCGTCAATGGTGTGTTGGGCTTTGAAGTTAGCGGGTAACTTCTCACCTACTTTGACGACAGCAAGGATATGACCATCGGCCACTGCCACATCGGCGATGTGGTCAAAGCCAGAGGCGGGGTCGATGACACGACCGTGTTGGATCAGGATGTTCATGCTTCATTCCCCGCCACGATAGACATCACGGCCATGCGCACGGCAATACCAAACGTCACCTGCGACAAGATGACACTTTGTGGCCCATCCACTACGGCAGAGTCAATCTCCACCCCACGGTTGATGGGGCCCGGGTGCATGACGATGGCGTCGGGTTTGGCCAGTTGCAACTTCTCTGGCGTGAGGCCAAAGGATTTGAAATACTCTTGGCTCGAGGGCAACAGCGCACCACTCATGCGTTCGTTTTGCAAACGCAGCATGATGACCACATCGCAACCCTTGATGCCTTCTTCGAGGTTGTTGAACACCTTCACGCCCATGGCCGACAAGTCGCTGGGCACCAAGGTCTTGGGGCCCACCACGCGCACCTCGGGGCAACCGAGGGTGGTGAGCGCATGGATGTCCGAGCGCGCCACGCGTGAGTGCAACACGTCGCCCACGATGGCCACGGTGAGGTTGGTGAAATCACCTTTGTAGTGACGGATGGTGTACATGTCCAGCAACCCCTGCGTGGGGTGTGCGTGACGGCCATCCCCCGCGTTGACCACGTGCACGTGCGGTGCCACGTGCTCAGCAATCAGGTAAGGCGCGCCCGACTCGCCGTGGCGCACCACAAAAATATCGGCGGCCATGGCGCTGAGGTTGGCGATGGTGTCGAGCAGCGACTCGCCCTTGGCTGCGGAAGATCGAGCGATGTCAAGGTTGAACACATCGGCCGACAACCG
>CANGML010000077.1 GCA_947454585.1 Comamonadaceae bacterium | reverse complement strand
TTATGTCTATTACTCAAACCATCTTTGCTCGAAACACAGTCAGCATGACTGACCTGCGGCGCAATCCGTCCGAGGTCATTGAAGTGGCAAACCAGTCGCCTGTTGCTGTTTTGAACCACAACAAACCTGCTGCCTATTTGATTTCGGCGGCCACCTATGAGGACATGCTGGAGCAACTGGAAGACGCAGCTCTGACAAAAATAGTCAAAACCCGTGCAGGTGGAAAAACAGTCAAGGTGAAGCTTGAAGACCTATAACCTTGAGTTTCATGAGCTCGCACTCAAGGAATGGAAAAAACTAGACGGCTCAATCAAGGCGCAGCTTCAAAAAGTATTGGCCAAGCGGCTACAAGCGCCACACGTACCATCCGCTCGACTGCGTGGTGATTTAGAAAACACTTACAAGGTTAAGCTGCGTGATGTTGGCTACAGGCTCGTTTACGAGGTGATTGACCGAAGGCTTGTGGTGCTGGTTATTGCGATTGGCAGGCGAGATCACGATGCGACTTACCTGAGCGCAGTCAAGCGTAATAACTGAGTGTCATTGGCGCGCCATCGACGAAGACCTGCTGGACACCGCCATGTGGAATTAATCTACCCCGCCTAAAAACGCACGATCTAACCATCGTGCGTTTTGCTTTGTGCGCCCCTTAGCGCAATGGTTCTAGAGCCTATTTGTTATTGAGGTTGCGTGCCTCTACGTCTACGATTTTGGTTGTTTACTGATCCAACCATGACACCTCGTTTTCTCCTCCCATTGCTGCTTTCCCTCGCCAATCTTGGTAGCGCATCCATGCTGTTTCTAGATGTACCGCCCAGGTCATCTGTCAGGCATGTGTTGGCCCACCCGCCCATCGATATTCAATGGGGCAACAGCCCGTTTTAGGAGCTTTTTAAATATGTCCCGCGCGAAATGCAACTTATCTCCTTCTGTGCTTGTGTCTTGTGTGCTTGCAAGCTTCGTGATTGCATCACCCGCAGCCGCCGTCGGCTCCAAATTGGGCAACGATGACACGTCGTTCACATTTGCAGGGCAATGCCCGAATGGTGAAAGCTATCGAATTTTTTCTTACCAACGGCTGGTTGGAAATAGTCCCCAGTCGTTCTACGACTATGAGGGGCCCGTCGGCAAGGGCACCGTGAGGTCAGATGCATCGCCCAAAACCATGTCCGTTCGGGTTTGCCGCAAGCTCGCTGAGATCATCAACACGAATTATTGGGAATAAGGGGATTGGCCGCCTGGCTGGCGCTAATTATTTCTAACTAATTTTTAGAGGGCTGATGCGCTAGCGCGTGGCATCTACAACCAAAGTTTGATTGTTGTGGCCCTGCCTAGTGGGTAGCATGGCCACTCCATGGATGCGCATCACCATAAATCCCTTTTGATCATTGACGACCATCCGGTTTATCGGGATGCGTTAAGTGAGAAATTGACGCGCGAATTCTTGTCTCTCGGGATTAAGGTCGCGACCGCCAGTAGCGCAAGCGAGGGTCTAGAACGCCTAGCCCAGTCGAACCAGCACTGGGTCATCTTGCTGGACGTCATGATGCCTGGACTGAGTGGGTTGGCCGCCATCAAGGTTTTCAAAGAGCTCCCCAATGTCGCGCATGTGGTGGCGATATCGGGGTTGGATGAACATGCATGGGAAGGCAAAACTTCCGCCGCAGGCGCGTCGCTGTTTTTGTCCAAGAACGGCACGGCAGAAGTCATCACGCAGAAACTTCAACCCTTGCTGACAGAGGGCCCTGACTATGTGGCACCCCCGAACCAAGAAGTCCCTAAAGAGTACCGTTTGACGCAAAGGCAACTAGAGGTGCTTGACCTGGTCGCACAAGGCCACCCCAACAAAGTGATTGCGGATTACCTGGGCATCAGCGAGCAAACGGTCAAAATCCACATCAATCAAATCTTCAAAGAGCTGCGCGTCTTCAATCGAACGCAAGCCATGATCAAGGCACAAAAATACCAGTTGCTGCATGGATAGCGAAAAAAAGATAAGCGCAACAAACCCGAAGCCAGATGATGCCAACCACATCTACTTGCTGCGTGAAAAATCTGCGCACATCACCAAAGCAGCGCGGTCTGCAACTGTTGCCAATATTCTGGCCCCTCTTCTATGCATCCCCGCCTTTGGCGATGAGGTCTCGCCTCTGCGCTTAAACAGTTGGCTGACTTACATGTTTGTGGTGATCGTGGTTCGAACATGGGTCATTTACAAGCTGGAGTACAAAACTGAAAACATCAGCGACCCACAGCGCAACTTAAGAATGGTCTCTTTTGCGGTGGGCATTGTGGGATTCGGCTGGGGTTTAGGTTGGGTCATGATGGCGCCTGAATTGCAGATGATCAATCGAATGATTTACGTGTACATGATCACTGCAGCCATGGTCTCAGGCATGTTCGCTTACAGCGTCAACAAGCCGACTTTTTACGCCTTCACCTTGCCGATCATGATCCCATCTTTAAGCTCAGCAGTCTGGTCGTTGGACATTTTCCCTTGGACATTTTCTGTAGGCCTGGCGACTTTATATATTGTTGTTTTGAGTATCGCTAAGAATTTTTCCCAAACTTTCGAAGATTCGGTGCGCCTGCGGTTTCGTAACGAGCGTTTGTACCAAGAGCTCGCCAATGAGCGCGATCAATCGATTGCAGCCAACGTGGCCAAGTCGCGTTTCATTGCGGTGGCTAGCCATGATTTGCGCCAACCCATGCACGCGGTCAACGTCTATTTGGACCTGGTGAATCTTGATCATTTGCCGGCGACAGAAAACAAATGGTTATTGAAGATCAAGAACAGCATCACCACACTCAACGCCATGTTTGACGCTTTGTTGAACATCAGCAAACTTGATGCCGACGTCACCCAGGTGAACAACCGCGTTTTCCATCTCGCCGAGTTGGTCACGACACTGCGCGACCTCACTGAATCAAAGGCCAAAAACAAAGGCCTCAGCTTCAGCATCGTGGCGCCGGCGTTGCTGGTGCGCGGCGATAAATTGCTGCTGCAGCAAATCATCGGCAACCTGATGTCCAACGCCATTCAATACACCGACGCTGGCACGATTGAAGTCAAGTTTGAATCTGGCCATGATGGCTTGCGCATTGAGATCAACGACACCGGATGCGGTATATCCATCGCTGAGCAAGCCAATATCTTCAATGAGTTCTACCGTGCCGAGAAAACAAGGGCCTTGCACGACGGGCTCGGACTGGGCTTATCCATTGTCAAACGGCTGTGCCATTTGATTGGTGCAGAAATCCGTGTTGAGTCGCAAGTGGGCGAAGGCTCTCGATTTATCGTCCAAACGCCTTTTTCCACCTCGCCGCAAGAGGACGACAGTCCACCCATGCCACTGGATGCGAAGCCAGAGAGGACAGAGCGGAGTCTTCAGGGCAAATCCATCGCGATCATTGAAGACAACCCGATCATCGTCGAGGCTTATCGGCAAGTGCTGGGGAGCAAGGGTGCCTATGTCGTCGTGTTGTCGGAGTATCAAGCGGAGCTGGATATTCAACTAGCAGCCATTGACCATTTAGATTGCATTCTGAGCGACTTCCGCCTGAGCCAAACCACGGGCGACCTGCTCATACAAAAACTGCGCGAGAACTTCAACCGCGAGGTCCCTGCGATCATCGTGACGGCCGATACTTCGCCATCACACATGCATTTATTTGAAAACTTGAATGTGCAGGTGCTGCACAAGCCCATCAGTTTCCAAGAAGTCTCACTGGCCATCGAAAAAATTATCCATTCATAAGAGGCCCAACCGCTGCGACCCTTAGGTTTCAAGCTACCATTTCTGGATGCTTCAGTACGACACCGTTCCTGTCACCCCGTTCCAACAAAATTGCTCTATCGTCTGGTGCGACGAGACCATGAAGGGGGCCATCATCGACCCCGGTGGCGACATGCCCTTGCTCGAAGATGCCTGCCGACAACTGGGCGTCACGCTCGAGCAAATCTGGATCACACACGCGCACATTGACCACGCCGGTGCCACTGCCGATTTGGCTGAGAAGCTGAACTTACCCATCATCGGCCCGCACGAGGGCGACCAATTTTGGATCGACGGCTTGCCACAAGCTGCCGCGAACTACCACTTTCCGCCCTCACGCGTCTTCACCCCAACACGTTGGTTGCACGATGGCGACACGGTGACCCTCGGCACGCACACCCTGCAGGTGCGTCATTGCCCAGGCCATACACCAGGCCATGTGGTGTTTTATTCACCCGACATCAAACGCGCCTTTGTGGGTGATGTGCTGTTTGCAGGCAGCATCGGTCGCACCGATTTTCCGCAGGGCAACCACGAGAATCTGATCCACAGCATCACCCAGCGCTTGTGGCCTATGGGTGACGACACGGTGTTCATTCCGGGCCACGGACCCGAGAGCACGTTTGGCCGCGAGCGACGCACCAACCCTTATGTGGGTGGCACCTGAGGTCCTAGGGTTTGGCGCGCTCGTAGAGCGGCATGACCTTGGGCAAGTTGGCTTGGATTTCTTCAATCCGCGTGTTGCCTGAAGGGTGGGTGCTGAGCCACTGCGGTGGCGCGCCCTTGTTGGCGGCACTCATTTTTTGCCACAAGGTCACGCCTGAGCGTGGGTCATAGCCCGCACGCGCGGCGATTTCCATGCCCACCAAGTCAGCCTCGGTTTCATCGTTACGGCTGAACTTGAGGTTCAACAAGTTGGCCCCTTGCTTGGCCACCAAATCTGTAAGTTGTGGGTTGACCCCAAAAAACACGGAGGCCACGGTGCTGCCAATGGTGGCGATGCCATTGGTAGCGGCCGATTTGCCCATGCGCTCGCGGGCATGCTCGCGCAAGGCGTGGGCAATTTCGTGCCCCATCACCATGGCCACTTCGTCGTCGGTGAGTTGGAGTTGCGTCAAGATGCCGCTGTAAAACGCGATCTTGCCGCCGGGCATGCAAAAAGCGTTGATTTGGTTGGAGCCCACCAAGTTGACTTCCCATTTCCATTCCTTGGCCCGCGGGTTCCACTCCCAGCTGTGTGGAATCAGCTCTTTGGCAATGCGACGCAAACGAATCACTTGGGGATGGTTGTCAGGGCCCAGCGCGTTTTTGCTGGCCGCTTCTTTCATCATCTCGCTGTATTGCTTGTGGGCCGATTGCTCCACCTCCGCAGCAGGGACCAGGCCCGCAAACACCGAGGCCTCTCGGCTCACCTCCACGCCATCACGCGCCAGCAGCACAGAGCTGCCGAGGCCACAAGCGCAGCCAACACAGCCGTAAAGAAAAGCACGTTTGGTGAGCATGAAGAAGTCTCTTTGTGAAAGCCTGAAAATAGAGGGATGAACGATACCAAAAAACTCAGTTGGCTGACGGCCCTACAGGTGTACTTGGAGCCTGCCTCGTGGCGCATGTTGTTTCTCGGTTTCTCAGCTGGGTTACCGCTCTTGCTGGTGTTGGGCACGCTGAGTTTTCGCTTGCGCGAAGCGGGGATTGACCGCAGCACGATTGGTTTTTTAAGTTGGGTGGGCTTGGCCTATGGCTTCAAATGGGTCTGGTCGCCCTTGGTCGACCGCCTGCCCCTGCCGCTGCTGACACGCTGGTTAGGCCAGCGCCGCAGCTGGCTGCTGTTGGCTCAAGCCACCGTGATCGCCGGTTTGGGGGGCATGGCTGTGCTTGACCCGCAAGTGGCGCTCGAGCCCGTGGTTTGGTGCGCCTTGGTGGTGGCGTTTGGCTCGGCCACCCAAGACATTGCGCTGGATGCTTTCCGTATTGAGTCTGCCGATGCCCAACACCAAGCCGCCTTGGCCGCCACCTACCAAACTGGCTATCGCCTCGCCATGATTTGGGCAGGTGCCGGCGTGTTGTGGGTGGCCGCACGGGTAGCCGGCGCCAACGAAACCGCCTACCTGCATGCCGCTTGGCAAAGCGCGTATTTGGTGATGGCGGCATCAATGGGGCTAGGCGTGCTGACCGTGTTGTGCTCGCCCGAACCGGCCCAGCGTGAGTTGCCCCCCGCGCGCAACGCGGCCGAGTGGCTGCGCGGGGCCTTGATCGAACCCTTTGCTGAATTCATCCGTCGCTACCGCTGGCAAGCGGCGCTGATCCTCGGGTTGATTGCGGTGTACCGCATCAGCGATGTGGTGATGGGCATCATGGCCAATCCGTTTTATGTGGACATGGGTTACACCAAAGACGAAGTGGCTGCGGTCACCAAAGTATTTGGCGTCATCATGACGCTGCTGGGCGCGTTCATCGGCGGCGTGCTGTCGATGCGCTTAGGCGTGATGCGCATTCTGATGTTGGGTGCGCTGTTGAGCGCGCTGACCAATGTGTTGTTTGCCTGGCTGGCGACACGCGGCCATGATTTGACGGCCTTGGTATGGGTCATCTCGGCCGACAACTTGGCCAGTGGCATTGCCTCTGCGGCCTTCATTGCGTATTTGTCGGGCCTAACCAATGTGAACTACTCGGCCACGCAGTACGCACTGTTCAGCTCCATGATGTTGCTCGCCCCCAAGTGGTTGGCTGGCTTCTCGGGCGTGTATGTGGATGCGCATGGCTACGAAGCCTTCTTCACCAGCACGGCGTTGCTGGGCGCCCCCGTGTTGCTGCTGGTCTGGTTGGCCTCGCGCATCTTGCCGGTGGCGCATGAGGACAAAATAACACCATGACACCTGCTGCACTGAACACCCGCTTTACCCAAGGTTTTCAACTCACCAGCCCCATCGCCTTAGCCCCGATGGCGCTCGCCACAGGCGGCGCTTTGGCGGCGGCCTGCGCGCAAGCGGGTGCCCTGGGTTTGGTGGGCGGTGGCTATGGCGATCTGGCTTGGACGCAACGCGAATACACCTTGGCGCAGACGCTCTTGACAGACGATGCTGCTGCGCTGGCGCGCTTAGGCTGCGGCTTCATCACCTGGAAGTTGGATGAGAACGCGCAAGCGCTGGATTGGGTGCTGGCGCAACAACCTTGCGCCGTGATGCTGTCGTTTGGCGACCCCCGCCCCTATGCCCAGCGTATCAAGGCCAGCGGTGCTGCACTGATGTGCCAAATACAACGCATGGACCAAGTGCCCCTTGCCCTAGAGGCCGGTGCCGACGTGATCGTGGCTCAAGGGGGTGAAGCAGGTGGCCACGGCGCGAGCGCGTTAGAAGGCCGCAGCACCTTCACCCTTGTGCCTGAAGTGGCTGACCATTTAGCAACGCATGCGCCCCACACGCTGCTGCTGGCCGCCGGTGGTATTGCCGACGGTCGCGGCCTCGCCGCGGCGCAGATGTTGGGTGCCGATGGCGCCTTGATCGGTTCGCGCTTGTGGGCCACGGCAGAAAGCTTGGCCGCGGCAGGGGCCAAAACGCAAGCCACGCAGACCTCGGGGGACGGCACTGCACGCAGCGCTGTGTTTGACATCTTGCGCCGCAAAAACTGGCCCGCGCCGTATGACTTTCGGGCCATACGCAACGACTTGCACC
>CANGML010000076.1 GCA_947454585.1 Comamonadaceae bacterium | reverse complement strand
GCAGGCCAACTCGCCGCCATGTTGCGCACGATTTACGAATGCCCCAAACCGACCATCGCGCGCGTGCAAGGCGATGTGTTTGCGGGTGGCTTGGGGCTCGTCGCTGCCTGCGACATGGCGGTGAGTGTGAACACGGCTACTTACTGCTTGAGCGAGGTGAGGCTGGGTCTGATCCCCGCCACCATCAGCCCGTATGTGATTCGCGCCATGGGTGCGCGCGCGGCACACCGCTACTTTTTAACCGCCGAGCGTTTCAGTGCCGGCGAGGCGCACCGCATGGGCTTGGTGCACGAGGTGGTGAGCGCGGAGGCCTTAGACGCCAAGGTCGCTGAGCTCACCAGCGCCTTGGTGAATGCCAGCCCCAGCGCCGTGCGCGCCTGCAAGCGTTTGTTGCAAAACGTGGCCGAGCGCGAGATCGACGATGCCTTGGTGGCGCTTACCGTGGCCGGCATTGCTGACAGCCGTGCCAGTGCCGAAGGCAAAGAGGGCGTGCAATCGTTCTTGCAAAAACGCAAGCCCTCATGGTTGGTTTAACGGCTGATTTGAATCCAGGGACCCCACATCATGTTTCACAAAATCCTCATTGCCAACCGTGGCGAAATTGCTTGTCGCGTGGCGGCAACCGCCAAACGTATGGGCATCAAAACCGTTGCGGTGTATTCCGATGCGGATGCCCATGCCAAGCATGTGCAGGTCTGTGACGAGGCCGTGCACATCGGCGGCAGCGCGCCCAAGGACAGCTACCTGCGCTGGGAGCGCATCTTGCAAGCGGCGCAAGACACAGGCGCGCAAGCGGTGCATCCGGGCTACGGTTTTTTGAGTGAAAACGAAGACTTTGCCAAAGCCTGCGCTGCCGCCGGCTTGGTTTTCATTGGCCCACCGGCCTCGGCCATTTTGGCCATGGGCTTGAAAGCCGAGTCCAAACAACTCATGGAAAAAGCCGGCGTGCCCCTGGTGCCTGGCTACCACGCGGCGGACCAAGACCCGGCGTTGTTGCAACGTGAAGCCGACCGCATTGGCTATCCCGCGCTCATCAAAGCCAGTGCGGGCGGCGGTGGCAAGGGCATGCGTGTGGTCAACAGCAGTGCCGAGTTTGCCGACGCCTTGGCCAGTTGCCAACGCGAAGCCATCAACAGTTTTGGCGACGATGCGGTGTTGATTGAGAAATACGTGCAACGCCCACGACACATCGAAATTCAAGTGTTCGGTGACACCCACGGCAACTGCGTGTATTTGTTTGAGCGCGATTGCTCGGTGCAGCGCCGCCACCAAAAGGTCTTGGAAGAAGCGCCTGCACCCGGCATGACTGACGCGCTGCGCCAACAGATGGGCGAAGCCGCCGTAGCCGCCGCCAAAGCGGTGAACTACGTGGGCGCAGGAACAGTGGAATTCATCGTGGAGCAAACGGGCTATGACCAGCCTGAATCGATGAAGTTTTTCTTTATGGAAATGAACACGCGCTTGCAGGTGGAGCATCCGGTGACCGAAGCCATCACAGGGTTGGACTTGGTCGAGTGGCAACTGCGCGTGGCCAACGGCGAGCCGCTGCCTTTGCAGCAAAGCGATTTGCGCATTCACGGTCACGCCATCGAGGCGCGCATTTGTGCCGAGAACCCCGATAACAACTTCTTGCCTGCCACCGGCACGTTGGCGGTGTACCGCAAACCCGTATGCAGCAGCTTCGCCATCAGTGATGTGCCTTCCTGTGTTCGTATTGACGACGGCGTGCGCGAAGGCGACAGCATCAGCCCGTATTACGACTCCATGGTGGCCAAGCTCATCGTGCACGGCGACACGCGCGCGCAAGCCCTGGCGCGTTTGGATGAGGCGCTGTCGCAAACCCGCATCGTGGGCTTGACCACCAATGTGCAGTTCTTGCGCCACATCATTCGTACCGACTCCTTTGCCACGGCCAAGCTCGACACGGCTTTGATTCAGCGTGAAGAAAAAGCCTTGTTTACGCAAGAGCCCTTGGGCCTCGCGCTCACCGCTGCCGCGGTGGTCGCCCATACCTTGCACCATGAGCAAACGTTGCAGGGCCAAGATCCGTTCAGCCGTCGCGATGGCTGGCGCGCTTACGGCGTGGCCACCCGAAACTTTGGTTTTGTGTTTCATGGCACGCCTCATGTCGCCTTGCTTACCTATGGCCATGACGGCAGCTTGCAGCTGTCGGTGGCGGGTGCGGCGGGTGATCGGTCGGACTTGCTGGTCTACCGCGAAGACGGTGATGCGCTGCACATCAGCTTTGCCGGTGAACAAGCGCGTGTGCAGGTGTTCCACGACACACAAGGCCATGAAGACGTGGCCCATGTGTTCGCCCCGCAGGGCGCAACGCGTATCACGGTGATCGATGCTTTGGCCCATGCGGGCGAGGCGCAAGAAGTAGGGGGTCGTTTGACGGCCCCCATGCCCGGCAAGGTGGTGTCGTTTGCAGTTGCCGCAGGTGACAAAGTCAAGGCGGGTCAGCCGCTGGCCGTCATGGAAGCGATGAAAATGGAGCACACCATCGCCGCCCCGGCGGACGGTGAAGTCTTGGCGTTGCTCTACGCGCCAGGTGACCAAGTGGCCGAAGGCGAGGAACTGTTGAAGTTGAAACTATGACCATGTTGACCTCTTTGCCGCACCGCGTGCGGTTGATAGATGTGGGCCCGCGTGACGGCCTGCAAAACGAAAAGCAGGCGGTGCCTGCCGCTGTCAAGGTGGAACTGGTGCATCGCTTGCAAGCCGCGGGTTTGAAAGAGATCGAAGTCACCAGTTTTGTGTCACCCAAATGGGTGCCACAAATGGCCGACAACGCCGAGGTGATGGCGGGTATTCACCGCGAAGCCGGTGTGCGCTACTCGGTGCTCACACCCAATCTGCAAGGTTTTGAAGCCGCCTTTAAAACCTTGCCTGACGAGATCGTGGTGTTCGGCGCCGCCAGCGAGGCCTTCAGCCAGAAGAACATCAATTGCTCGATTGCCGAAAGCATCGAGCGTTTTGCGCCCGTCGTCAAAGCCGCCCGCGATGCAGGCATCTCGGTACGCGGCGCGATGAGCTGCACCGTGGGCTGCCCCTATGAGGGCGATGTGGCCCCCGAGCGTGTGAGCTATTTGGCAGGCTTGATGAAAAGCATCGGCGTGCAGCGCGTTGATGTGGCCGACACCATCGGTGTGGGCACGCCGCGCAAAGTGCAAGCAGCCATGGAGGCCACACTCAAACACTACGCGCTCAACGATGTGTCGGGCCATTTTCATGACACCTACGGCCAAGCCCTGTCAAACACCTTGGCGGCCTTGCAAATGGGGGTGTGGAATTTCCAATCGTCCGTAGCGGGCCTCGGCGGCTGCCCTTATGCCAAGGGGGCCACGGGCAATGTCGCTACCGAGGACGTGGTGTACCTGCTGCAAGGCTTGGGCATCGACACCGGCATTGATCTGGACAAGCTGATTGATGCAGGCGTTTACATCAGCGAGGCCTTGGGGCGTCAGCCCAATTCCCCAGTGTCACGCGCGGTTTTGAACAAACGGTCTGCTTGATCCTCACGCCATCGCTCACAATGCCCTCCATGTGTGGAAGTGAACTGACTCCTAAATCTCAAGGCCTCACGCCTGCAGACCAGCGCTTGGCGGCGCACGCCAAGCGGGTGCTGCACAGCCACGACATGCCGCCGTCGCCGTGCATCTCGATTTGCCGTCTGTCAGAGGACACGACCTTCTGTGAAGGTTGCTGGCGCACCTTGGACGAAATCGGCGATTGGGGGCAATGCAACGTCGATGAAAAGCGTGCGGTGTGGATGCGCATTGGCGAGCGTTTGGCGGCACACCTATGAAAACCATCACCTGTTACCTCGATGTCATTTCGCCCTACGCGTACCTCGCGTTTGAGGCTTTGCCCCAAAGCCTGATGGGCGTGAGCCACCGCATGGTCTACAAACCCGTGTTGTTTGCGGCCATGCTCAAACACCATGGCCAATTAGGCCCTGCCGAGATCGCCGGTAAGCGGGAATGGACCTATCGCCAAGTGCTGTGGCAGGCCAAGCAGTTGGGGGTGGCGATGGACATGCCGCTGTCCCACCCGTTCAATCCGCTGGCCCTGTTGCGTTTGGCGGTGGCCTGTAGCGCGGAGGGCGAGCCCAACCGCTATGTGTGCGAGTCGATTTTCAAGCATGTGTGGCAGGGCGGTGCAGCCGCGGATGACAGCGCTCGTGTGCAGGGCCTGACGCAGCAGCTGGCCCCTCAGCGCTCGGTCGATGCGCCAGAGGTGAAAGAGCAGCTCAAGGCCAACACCCAAGAGGCGATTGCGCGTGGGGTGTTTGGTGTGCCCACTTTTTGTGTGGACGACAAAGTGTTTTGGGGTTTGGACGCCTTGCCCATGATGCGCGCTTATCTGGATGGCGATGCATGGTTTGATCAAACATGGGATGCCGCCGCAAGCATCCAGCAAGGCGTGAGGCGTTGAATGAGGGTCTTGCTTTGAAAAGTGACCCATGCCCAACGCCTTTAAATTTTCTGCATCGCCTTTTGACTGCTTAACGCCGGATCAGCAGCGCTTGGTGCGCGACAGTGTCGATGTCGCTTATTACCCCGAGGGTGACGTCATTTTGGAGGTGGGCATGGCCCCCACCCATTTGTTTGTCATCATCAAAGGCTACGTCACCCAATACGACGGCGATGAGGTCATGACCACCTACGGCCCAGACGACACCTTCGATGGGCGTGGCTTGGTGGCTGGAAAAACCAGCAATCAATTCGTCGCCCAAGAAGAGGTGGTGGCCTACCAGCTGGCTCGGCAGGCGGTGACCGACCTGATCGCAGACAACGCCACCTTCGGCGCCTTGTTGTTTTCAGACTTGAGTAACAAGCTCACCGCTTTGTCGCAACGCCAAAGCCAGCATGAGTTGCAATCACTCACGCTGTCGCGTGTGGACGAGGCGTTTGTCCGTCCAGCGCACTTTGTGGCGTTTGATACCGATGTGCGCTCGGTGGTGCAAGTGCTCCAGGCGCAGCGCACCCAGTGTGTCTTGGTTCGCGACGCGACCAGAACGCCTGAACGGTTGGGTGTTTTTACAGCCTCCGCCCTGCAGCGTGCCATCTTGAACGGCACGCCATTGGGCCAACAAACGGCAGGCTCGCTCGCCAACTTTGATCTCGTCACCATTCAAACCTCAGATCAAGTGGGCGATGCCTTAGCGGCCCTGCAGCGTCATCGCATTCACCGCCTCGTGGTTTTGGATGGTGCGCGTGTGACGGGTGTTTTAGAGGCGCTTGATTTGTTCAGTTTCTTGTCGAACCACTCGCACTTGATCGCGGTGCAAGTCGAGGCTGCGACGGATGTGGAGGGGTTGGCGCAAGCGGCACAACAAATTACCCGCATGGTCACCTCCCTCTACCGCAGCGGGACCCGCGTCAGTTTGATGGCGCGTTTGGTACAAGACTTGAATGCGCGCTTGTTTGAGCGCGCATGGCAGCTGATGGCGCCGCCCGACTTGGTGGCCAACAGCTGCTTGTTTGTGATGGGCAGTGAAGGGCGTGGCGAGCAGTTGCTCAAGACCGACCAAGACAACGGGCTCATCTTGCGTGACGGTTTCACGCCGCCTGACGACCTCGCGGCCATTTGTCAGCGGTTCTCGCACGCCCTCCAAAGCTTTGGCTACCCGGAATGTCCGGGGCACATCATGCTGAGCAACCCGATGTGGCGCAAGACACGCTATGACTTTGGGCAAATGGTCAAACAATGGGTGCTCATGCCCAGCGCTGACAGCTTGATGAACTTGGCTATTTTTTTAGATGCCCATGCCGTGTGTGGTGATGCACGCTTGCTGCAAGAAGCGCAGCAAGTACTCATGCATTTGGCCACCGATAACGATGCCATGTTGGCGCGCTTTGCCTCGGCGATCGATGCCTTTGGCAGCAGCCATGGGTGGTGGAACCGATGGCTGGGTTTGGATGATCAACAGGGCTTGCACCTCAAAAAAGAAGGCATCTTTCCGTTGGTGCATGGCGTACGCAGCCTAGCGCTGGCCGAGCATTTGCAAGAAACCAGCACCACCGCGCGAATTGATGCCTTGGTCACCCGCCAAGTGATCACCCCAGCGTTGGGGGCAGACCTCACGCAGAGCTTGCATTTTTTGATGGGCCTGAAACTCAGTGCAGGCCTCACCGAGATCCAAACGCAGCGCCCAGTCTCTGGCTTGGTGAAGGTCAGCAAGCTCTCTACCTTGGAGCGCGACTTGCTCAACGATGCCCTGGGTGTGGTGAAGCATTTCAAAACCTTGTTGCGTAGCCGCTTCAAGCTGGACGCGCTCTGATGACACCGCTCATCTCCCCCACGCATTGGTGGCGCTCGCTCAAGCGCGAATGGTTGATCTATCACCTAGGCTTGCCCGAGTTCCGTTTCATGTTTGACAAGCCGCCGCCCAACGAGTGGGTATCGCTGGATTGCGAAACCACGGGCTTGAACGTCAGCACGGACGAAATCATTTCGATTGGTGCCGTGCGCATTGTGGGCAACAAAATCATGACCAGCCAGCGCTTTGAGATGTTGGTGCGACCAGCGCGAGGTGTGTCGGCGGACAGCGTGCGTATTCACCGCTTGCGCGAGCAAGACGTGGCGCAGGGCCTGCCGATTGATGAGGCCATGCTTCAGCTCATGCGTTTCATTGGCAGTCGTCCGTTGGTGGGCTACTTTTTAGAGTTCGATGTGGCGATGCTTAACCGCGCCATTTGGCCGCTGTTGGGCCAGGGGTTGCCTCAGCCGAAGATCGAAGTGTCGGCCCTTTATTACGATTTCAAATTCCGCCAGATGTTGCCCTATGAGCAGCAAACCAACCCGAACATTGATTTGCGCTTTGCCACACTGATGTCGGATTTGCAGTTGCCTCTGCGCGAGGCGCATGATGCGTTGAACGACGCGGTGATGGCGGCCATGGCGTTCATTAAGTTGCGTCAGCTGCGGGGGGCTTGACTTTTAAACTTCCCTTCTTTGAAGCGCGAGGTGAGGTAGGCGAACACGGCTTACATCGCTGCGCGACGAATGGCGCCGTATTCGCCTACCTCACCTCGCTTCGCATCGTTTGAAGAACTTTCGAAACACACCGTGTGAGGGACATACAGATGCGGCGCCATTCGTCGCGCAGCGATGTAAGCCGCGTCTGTATGCCCCACATACGTTTAAGCCAAAGAAGAAAACGACAGACGTAAAAAACCGAGCACGAATGCTCGGTTGTCGTAAGGACTGAGCCCCGCAGGACTCCGTCAAAGGTCTCAGTGACCGGATGCGCCAGAAGCCCCATAGCCAGTTTCCGAACGCACTTGTTGTGCGGCGAAGGCGGCGCGCTCTTTCTTCGCCTGTTCGCTGTGGTCCAAGATGGAAAACAGCCAGATGCCCACGAAGCCGATGGTCATCGAGAACAAGGCAGGTGAGGCGTAGGGGAACCACGCCGAGCCTTTGGGGTTGCCCAGGGTGGCTTCCCACACAGAGGGCGACACCACGGTCAGCGCCACAGAAGAGATCAGGCCCAAGAAGCCGCCGATGACGGCGCCTTTGGTGGTG
>CANGML010000075.1 GCA_947454585.1 Comamonadaceae bacterium | reverse complement strand
TTGGCCTTTGGTCGCCTTTGCCGCTTCATAAATCACCCGCATGCCATCGTAGGCACCCACGGCCATGAAGTTAGGACGTGCACCGCCATTCGCTTTGCCGAAGGCTTCCACAAATTTCTTGTTCAAGGGTGACTTGTGCGCGGCCGAGTAGTGGTGTGCAGACACCACGCCCACAGCCACATCACCCATGCCATTGATGATGTCATCGTCCGTCACGCTGCCCTCAGCAATCAATCGGATACCGGCCTTGTCTAAGCCACGCTCAGAGAACTGCTTCATCAATGCCGAGCCCACGCCTGCGGGCACGAAGGTAAACAGCGCATCGGGTTTGGCATCGCGCACGCGTTGCAAGAACGGTGCGAAATCGGGGCTGCGCAGCGGCACGCGCAAGGTCTCGACCACCACGCCGCCGTTGGCCATGAAGCGCTGGTTGAAGTACTTCTCCGAATCAATGCCCGGCGCGTAATCCGTCACCAAGCTCACCACCCGCTTGATGTTGTTTTTAGAGGCCCAATCCGCCAGTGTGACCACCACTTGCGGCACAGTAAAGCTGGTCCGCACAATGTAGGGCGAGGCCTCGGTGATGATCGACGTGGCCGCCGCCATCACGACCATCGGCGTTTTAGATTGGGTCGCCACCGGGGCTGTGGCCATGGCCAGGGGCGTCAGGCCAAAACCCGCCAACACCTGCACTTTGTCATTCACCACCAATTCTTGGGCAATGCGCTTGGTCACCTCAGGCGAGCCGGTGTCGTCCTTCACCACCAGCACCACTTTGCGGCCCGCGACCGTGTCGCCGTGTTGGGCCATGTAGAGGCGCGCCGCAGATTCCAGCTGTTTACCGGTAGAAGCAAAAGGACCAGACATGGGCAAGATCAGACCCACTTTGAAGGTGTTGTCTTGGGCTTGCGCCAACCCACAGAGGGCCGCCAAACCCACACTGACCATGGCGCTCAAAAAATTCCGTTTATGCATAGCCCTTAACTCCAGCTGGTTGGTTGATGAAAGAGGACTAGGTTGTACCCGAAAGCCAAGGCACACCGTGGCAACTTCGCGACAGACATCAACGCCGCCTCTCATGACAATACGCCATCTTTTTGAAGCAGACACATGACAACAACACCTCTCACAGCCGACGTGGTCATCGTCGGTGGCGGCCCCGTCGGCTTAGGCCTGGCGATCGAACTGGGTCAACGCGGCATCCGATGCATCTTGACCGAGCGCTATGCGCAAACCCAACCCATCCCCAGAGGCCAAAACCTCACCCAGCGCACCATGGAGCATTTCCACTTTTGGGGTGCTGAGAAAGAGTTAAGGGCCGCCCGCACCATCCCGCCTGAGTACGGCATCGGCGGCCTCACAGCTTACGGCACGTTGTTGGGGGACTACAGCTACGACTGGCTGCAACGCGAATTGGTCAAGCCCTTTTACTTCACCGCCAATGAACGGCTGCCTCAGTACGAGACCGAAAAAGTGCTGCGCCAACGTCTGGCCATGCTGCCCAACGTGCAAACCCTGTTCGGTTGGGATGCCCAAACGATCACGCAGGACGACCAGGGCACCACCGTCACGCTGACCGAGCGCAACACCCAGCAAACCCAAGTGATCCATGCAAGTTATGCCGTGGGCTGCGATGGCAGCCGCTCGAAAACACGCGAGCAAGCCGGCATCACGCAAACCCTGTCTGACCACGACCGCCTGATGGTGTTGCTGGTGTTTGAATCGCAAGAGCTGCACGAGTTGTTGACCCGCTTCCCCGGCAAGTCTTTCTACAACGTGCTGCACCCCGAGCTCAAAGGGTATTGGAAGTTCTTTGGCCGCGTGGACTTGGGCAACACCTGGTTTTTCCATGCGCCGGTGCCCCTGGGCACCACGAAAGACAACTTTGATTTCAAGGCCATGTTGCACGAAGCCGTCGGCGCCGAGTTTGCGCTGGAGCTCCAACGCGTGGGCTTCTGGGATTTGCGTTTTGCCTTGGCCGACACGTACCGGGCGGGTCGCGTCTTTGTGGCGGGCGATGCGGCACACAGCCACCCGCCTTATGGCGGTTATGGCGTGAACTCAGGCCTAGAAGATGCGCGCAACTTAGGCTGGAAACTTGCCGCCGTCTTGCAAGGCTGGGGCGGCGAAGCGTTGCTCAACTCGTATGACGCCGAGCGACGCCCCGTGTTTGCCTCGACCATCCAAGACTTCATCGCCAAATCCATCGAGACCGACGGCGACTTTCTGGCGCACTTTGACCCCGAACAGGACAAAGCCGCGTTTGAAGCCGCGTGGCAAGAGCGATCGCAAGGCGCTGTGGGCGAGGTACACGCGTTTGAACCGAACTACGAAGGTTCGCCCGTTGTGCGTCATGGTGCAGACACGCCAGCTTTGGTTTGTAGCGCCAAAGGCTCGCACCAGTTCAAAGCGCGTGCCGGCCATCACCTTGCGCCTGCCACCTTGAGTTCGGGCAAAAACGTCTATGAAGTTTTGGGCACTGGCTTCACCCTGCTGAGCTTTGGCGAGCAGCCATCCCAGGTGCAAGCCATGGTGGATGCGGCAGCCGCACTCCACATCCCCCTCACCGTGGTGCAAGAGCCCACAGGCTCCGAAACCGACCGCTACGAAGCCGCCACGATCTTGGTGCGCCCCGACCAATTCGTTGCATGGACCCATCAAGACACCCCCATGGATGCGGCCCAAGCGCAACAGTTGCTGCGCAGCATCACGGGGACACGCTGAGCACCTCCAGCACAGGATAAAGCCGTGTCCGCGCCATTCAACAATTCTGTTGCCGTGATCACAGGGGCCAGCCGTGGCATTGGCGCGGCCATCGCGAGGGCGTTCGCACAGGAAGGCGCATCGCTGTGTTTGATTGCGCGCCACCAAGCGGGCTTGGATGAACTGGCGGCGCAATTGCCCCTGCACAGCCAAGCCAGGGTGATGACCTTGGCCTTGGATGTCACGGACCGTGAGGCTTGCTTTCACGCTGTGGACGACACCCTCCGTCACTTCGGTCACATCGACACCTTGGTGAACAACGCAGGCATTTACCAATCCAAAACTTTTTTGAATTACACCGCCAGCGATTTTCAAGGCATGCTGGATGTCAATTTTTTTGGGGTCCTGCATTTCATGCAAGCCTGCCTGCCCCACATGCAGGCGCGCCACAAAGGCAGCATCATCAACGTCGCCTCTACCGCGGGCAAGTGGGGGTCGCGCAACCAAAGTGCCTACAACGTCAGCAAGCACGCGGTGGTGGGTTTGACACGCTGTGTGGCGCTAGAAGCCAGCCCCTACCAAGTGACAGTGAATGCGATCTGCCCCGGCTTTGTGGAGACCGACATGCTGGACGAACTCAGGGCGCAGGCCTCGATGAGTGCGGGCACATCCGCCGAAGATTTTGAAAAAGCGGCCCTGGCCCGTGTCCCGCTGGGTCGCATGATGCGTCCCGAAGAGATCGCCAGCATGGCTGTTTTTCTGGCCTCGAAAAACGCCACCGGCATGACCGGTCAATCCATTCACATGGATGGCGGCATGGTGTTGTAAGGCCTTGGCCTCACGCTGCGGGGGGGAAGCCCACCTTCTGCGGCCACAAGTTCAAAAACGCATCAATGCGCACCTCGCCATACACGCCTGCCTTGGTGAAGGGCTCGTGGCTCAGCCATTGTTCGGCAGCCTCACGCGATGCAAAATCAATCGCCAATAAGCTGCCAATCATGTGCTCATGTTCATCCATGAGGGGGCCGGCAAACGCCATCCGATCGCCCATCTCAGCCAAATAAGCTTTGTGTTCTGGCCTCACCTGTTGGCGCAAGGCCGCTTGGTTGGGTTTGTCCAGCAAATGAAAAACGTAAATCATAGAAACCCTATTTCTGGTGAACGAGCTCTGTGTTGGCCACAAACCAATCGGGCACCGCGGGGCCCCACAGGTAGAAGGAGTCCTCGGGGGCGTAGTCACCCGACACCCAGGGTTGCTCCGAAGAGATGAAATCGATGTCAGCCGAATACTCGGCAAAGCTGCCCCAGGGATCGCGCACGTAATAGAAATAATTGGAGCCCAAGACATGGCGTCCCACACCCCAACCGTCGGCATAGCCTGCGTTGCGCATTTGCTCGCTGGCCTCACCCACTTCGTCCACACTGCCTAGGTCCCAGCTGGTGTGATGCAGGCCTGGGCCCTCCGACTTCACACACGCCAGCAAGTGGTGGTCGCTGCCATGCGGCGTGTGCATGAAGGCCACCAAGTCGCCCGAACGATCGGACAGGCGCAGGCCTAAGACGGACTCCGCAAAGTTCACCAAACCCGACACGTCAGGGGTGAACAGCAAGACATGGGACAACCAACGTGGGTAGACGCGATCGACTTGGGTCCGCGCTGGTGCAGCGGCCGGACCACGCGCCAAGCCACGCTTGGGGGCTGCGGGCGTTTTTTGGTTCGGCGAGACTTTGTCGCTGACCACCAATTGAAACGGATGGCCGTCTGGCCCACGCATCCAAATGCCTGGGCGTGTCGCCAAGGGATGCGGTTCACAGCCGATGCCGAGCTTGTCAATCTTGGCGCGAAAGGCGGCCTCATCTTCGGCGTAAATGCCGAAGGTCAAAAACTGCAAGGCCTTGGGTTGCTTGTTTTCAATCACCCGCATCCAACAATGCGGATGGCCCTGGGTGTAGAGCGCCACGCTGTGGCCCTCACGCCGAACATCCATGCCAAAGGCGGTGTAAAACTTCACCGCCACCTCGATATCGGGCACGGTGAACACCACGCAATCGACAGAATGAGCCGCCAGCGCCGTGGAACGAGGCATGGCAGAGGGAGCACTCGGTTGGACAGACATACAGTTTCTCCTTTACAAGTTCACAGCCCCAGATAGGCGCGTTGAATTTCGGGGCGCGACATCAGATCGCTGGCCGCGCCCTGCATCACGATCTTGCCCTCTTCGACCACATAGGCACGCGTGGCCAACTTCATCGCCATCGTGACGTTTTGCTCCACCAACAGCACCGAGGTGCCCTGCTGGTTGATATCACGGATGGCGCGAAACATGTCTTGCACAATCAGCGGCGAGAGCCCCAGCGATGGCTCGTCGAGCAACAGCAATTCGGGGCGCGCCATCAGGGCACGACCAATGGCCACCATCTGTTGCTGACCGCCCGACAAAGACCCCGCCGGACTGTCTAATTTCACCGTGAGGGCTGGAAACAAACTGAGCACCCAGTCGAGCGACGCTTGGCGGCGTGCTTTGGCTTTGGGGATAAAACTACCCAGCTCTAAGTTGTCTAACACGGTCATCTGCGTGAACAGTCGACGCCCCTCGGGCACGATCGCAATGCCGCGTTCGCAAAATTGGTGAGGGGGCAAACGGGTGATGTCTTCACCATTGAAGCGCATGGCACCGGTTCGCACCGGTTGCAGACCCGCCATCGCATTGATCATGGTGGTCTTACCTGCCCCGTTGGGCCCCACCACGCAGACCAACTCGGCGGGCTGGATGTTGAGCGACACATCCCACAACGCAGGCGCAGCGCCGTAGCTCACAGACACTTGGTCAAGTTCAAACATGGGAGCCTCCCAAATAAGCACTCACCACATCGCTGTTTTGCATCACCTCTTGCGCGGGGCCAATGGCCAACAACTTGCCATGGTTCAACACCGCGACGCGATCGGCCAAGGCCATGACCGCACGCATCACATGCTCGACAAACACAATGGTGGCCCCTCTGTCTCTGATTTTGCGAATCAATTCAATCGCCTCATTGATCTCGCTGGGTGTCAGCCCCGACAACACTTCGTCCAAGAGGACCAAACGGGGTCGACCCGCCAAGGCACGCGCCAGCTCTAAGAATTTGCGTTGATGCAGGTTCAACGCATCAGGCAAGGCATGCGCCTTGTCACCCAGATGGGCAAATTCAAGCCATTCATAAGCCTCTTGTGTGGCCTGTTGTTGGCTGAGTGCATTGCCACCAAACATGGCCACCAAGGCCACGTTTTGCAGCACCGTCAAATGTGCAAAGGGCCTAGGGATTTGATAAGTTCGCGCGATCCCAGCTTGCGCAATTTGGTGCGCGGGCAAGCCATCCAATCGGCGACCTTGCAAAAATACCTGCCCACCAGTGGCCGCGTAATGGCCACTCACCACGTTGATGAAGGTGGACTTGCCCGAGCCATTGGGCCCCAACAAGCCCAAAATTTCGCCTTGGTACACGTCGAGCGTCACCTCGCTCAAGGCCTGCACGCCTGTGAAGGCTTTTGACAGACCCTGCACTTCGAGCAACTTGGTTTGCGTGATGGCAGCGTGGTGCGGCTTGTCGACGGGGCTCGCCTCGTGGGCGACAGGCGTGGCAACTGAGCTTGCGACTGGGGTTGAGAGCGGCTGCGCAGCCGCGTTGTGCGCGGCTGACTTTTTGCGATTCAAGAAATACCAAAGAATGCCGTTGGGCAAAAACAAAATCACCACCACCAAAATCACACCCACGGCGGCTTTGCCAAAAATGGGGTTGCTGCCCGCCGTGAAAAAGTACAACAGGCACGTGATCACCACCGAGCCGACCACAGGCCCTGCCCAGTGGCGCGTGCCGCCCAACACACTCATCAACACCACCGTCAACGGCACGGTGATGGTGAACACCTCACCCGCTGTGACATAGGACACGAACAAGGCATGGATGCCACCGGCTAAACCGGCCAAGGCGCAAGAAATACCAAACGCCAGGATCTTGTAGCGAAAAGTCGGCACGCCCAAAACTTCTGCCACGTCTTCGTCATCATGGATCGCAAACAGACCCACCCCTAACTTAGAGGTGTAGACGTGATGGGCGATCAACAAAGTGATCAAGGCGCCCGCCAAGGCCATCAAGTAAATCGAGGCCGAGGGCGTGGGGCCAATGGCGGGCACAGGCACCGCGTTGAGGTAAATGCCGGGCCCGCCATCAATGCGGGTGTTCAACACCACCGTGCCCACAATGAAGGTGACCGCCAACGTGAGCAGCGCAAACAACTCGCCGCGCACCGACTTGACCCGAAACACCACATAGCCCAGCAACATGCCAAACAGCGCGGCCATCAGCGCCGCCGCAGGCAGTGTCCACAAAAAAGGCCAATTCAAATTCGCCGCCAAACCGGCCGAGGTGTAGACGCCGATGCCAAAGAAAGCGCCATGGCCAAACGAAAAGTACCCCGAATAGCCTGACAGGATGTTCCATGACAAGGCCAGAATCATCCAGTGACAGATGAGGTACAAAAATGATTCATAAAACGCCGGCAAGCCCAGCCAGGGCACACAGGCCAACAAGCCGGCAGAGACCAAAATTCCGATGACAGTCTTGTTCATTTTTAAAATTTTCCGGGTCGCAACAACAACATCAGAATCAACAACGAGAACGACACAATCGGCGCCCATGACGGTGCGGTGATGGTCATGGTGACCGCCTCACTGACGCCAATCAAAATACCCGCCAAGAGAGGCCCCCAAGGGCTGCCCAAGCCACCCAGCATCACAGACGCAAACACCACACCCACCCACGAAAAAATTTGTGATGGCGTGAGTGTGAAGGTCAAGGCCAAGCACACGCCCGCCACAGCAGCCAGCGCGGCA
>CANGML010000074.1 GCA_947454585.1 Comamonadaceae bacterium | reverse complement strand
CGCGTAGCGGCCGAGACACGTAATGACCCCAATTTTTTAATCATTGCGCGAACCGATGCTCGGACCACGCTTGGCCTCGACGAGGCCTTACGCCGCGCAGAAATGTATGCGCGGGCAGGCGCTGACTTGTTATTTGTCGAAAGTCCCGAGTCCGTCGAAGAAATGGCCACCATCACACGCGCTTTTGACCTGCCCTTGGTGGCCAATATGGTCGAAGGCGGTCGCACGCCGGTCCTCACGCATGAGGAGCTCAAGTCATTGGGCTATGGCTTGGCGATTTTCCCAGCTACCGCCTTCTTGGCGGCAGGAGCCGCATTTGAAGGGGTCTACAACACCCTCAAAGCCGACGGCTCAAGCACCCGCACCTCAGTGCCTTTGTATGAATTTCAAAAATTCTCACAACTGATGGGTTTTGACTGGGTCTCTCGCTTTGACCAAGCGCATGCCCAAAAAGATTGAATCCCAAATGGACAAGCACGCTATTTACCAACACCAAGGTCTTGGCGGGACCTCTGGCCTAGGACTGCGCTGCGGATTAGTGTTGGTCGATTTTGTCAATGGATTTGTAGACTTTGACCAACTCGGTGGGCCCCATATCGAACAAGCCGCCAAGCACACCCAAGGGCTGCTGGCTTGGTTTCGTCAACGCCAACTTCCCATCGTGCACACACGCGTCGTGTTTGAGGAGGATGGGTCCAACCACAATGTGTTTGCACTTCGGGTCAAACCCTTGCAAAAACTCACCGAACATGCCCAAGCATCACAGATCGTTGACCTCCTCTCGCCTAAAGCCGGTGAGTGGGTGATCCGCAAGCAATCGGCCTCTGCATTTTTTCAAACGGGTCTAGCCGACTGGTTGCGGTTGCGCGGCGTAGATACAGCAGTGATCGTGGGTTGCACAACCAGCGGTTGTGTTCGAGCCACGGTCGTGGATGCCATGCAACACAACTTCAAGACTTTGGTGATCAGCGACTGCGTGGGAGACCGTGCCCTTGAACCGCACGACGCCAATTTGTTTGACATGCAGCAAAAATACGCCGATGTGATGACGCGCGACAGTTTCATAGACCAACTTGATAGAAGGTAACTCGTATGACAGACCACCTAGGCTATCGCAAGAAACTGGGCGCCTTGGGCCCCTCTACCAACACCATCGTTCAGCCTGATTTTGACGATCTGCGCCCAGTGGGGGTGACCAACCACTACAGCCGCATCGTGATTCCGAATAACCCCGTCACTGACAACGAAAGTTTTTTGCGCTTGGTTGAAAGCATCAACGCATCCACACTTGATGCGGTGGATGTGCTGCGCACTTGCGAAATGGATTACATGGTGATGGGCATGTCAGCCGCTACGTTTTGGAACGGTCGTGAAGGCGCCTCTCAGTACCTCAAAAATATGACAGAACGGGCACAGGTTGGCGTGTCATGTGGCTCCTTCGCCACCGAAGCGGCCCTGAACGTCTACAAGGCCAAGCGCATTGCCTTTTTGTCGCCTTATTTCGAAGTGGCCAATGACCAAGTGCGGCGCTTCTACCAAGACTGCGGCTTCACCGTGGTACGTGATGTCTGCTTGCATCGGCCCAGCCCCGTGCTGATTGCCCACACCACCGACGAGATGTGCCGCCAAGCCATTCGTCAACTGGATGGCGATGATGTGGATGCCATTGTCCAAGTGGGTACCAATTTGTCGATGATCCGATTGGCCGCTGCCGCTGAATTATTTTTAGGTAAACCCGTCATTGCCATCAATACCGCCACCTATTGGCATGCGCTGCGCGCCTTGGGTATCAACGACAAGAAGTCCGGCTTTGGCTCATTGCTAGAGCACCACTGATGGATTAGCGCCATTCACCCTTTGACGGAGACCCTCTGCTATGTTGAAACACCGATTGATTTGCTTCGTTTTGGCCTCGTTCCTAGGTGGACTACAAAACGCCAACGCAGAAGCCTTTCCCAGTAAAAAAATTGTCATCGTTGTTCCTGCCCTAACAGGTAGTTCAGATGTGTTCGCTAGAGCTATGGCACAGCGGTTGGCCTCTGCGTTAGGTCAACCCGTTGTGGTTGAACAAAAACCGGGCGCTGGCACAAATATTGGCAATGATTTTGTCGCGAAGTCCGCGCCAGATGGTCACACCATGTTGATCAATGGTTTACCGCTGGTGACCAACCAAGCTTTGTATGCCAAGCTGCCCTACGACACCGTGCGTGACTTGACGCCAGTCATTGAAGTGGCAGAAGTACCCAACGTCATCACGGTGCCTGCCAACTTGCCCATCACCACCTTGCGCGAATTGGTGGACCTGGCCAAAAAAGAACCCGATCGCTTCAACTATGGCTCCCCAGGTGCGGGCAGTTCGGGCCATTTGTCTGCCGAGTTGCTCAGTGTCAAAAGCGGCGCCAAGTTCACACACGTCCCCTACCAAGGCAATGCCCAAGCGACCAACGATCACTTAGCAGGCGTGCTACAGGTGGGGTTCATCAACCTGCCTGTTGGCTTGCAGTTTGTCAAAGCGGGCCGACTCAAGGCGCTGGCTGTTACCAGTTCCAAACGTAGCCCGATGTTGCCAGATGTACCCACAGTGGCAGAGGCCTTGAACATGCCGGACTATGAACTCTCGGGCTGGTTTGGCATCCTGGTGCCCAGCAAAACACCCCCAGAAGTAGTCGGTCGCTTGAATGCCGAAATTGGAAAAATTTTGGCTGATCCAAGCTACATTGAAATCGTCAAAGCCGCCGGTGGCACAGTGCTCGGTGGCAGTGCGGCGCAGTTTGAAGCCCGCATGCGACGCGACACTGTGCGTCTCACCGAAGTCATTCGCATCACGGGCGCGAAGGCGAATTGACCACGACACCCACACTTTCAAGCAAGATTACAAACTTGTAATGCACCCATAAGTTCATGAATTGAGCACCAAAATCAATTCATGAATATTTTGTTGATTGAAGACGAGCAACATATCGCCGATTTCGTCATCTCGGGCTTCGAAAAGGAAGGCTTTGCAGTTCATCACGACTCAGACGGCTTCAGGGGGCTCAACACCGCCTTGATCAAAAAATTTGATGCCATTGTTCTGGACGTTTCCATGCCTTTGATGGATGGGTTTGAAGTTCTGGGGGAAATTAGACGCACAGGAGTCAAAACGCCCATCATGATGCTCACCGCACGAACCGAACTGGCCGATCGGCTGAAAGGTTTCGAAAAAGGTGCGGATGATTACTTGGCCAAACCATTTTTCATTGAAGAGTTGGTTGTGCGTGTCAAAACCCTCATTGAGCGGCAATCAGGCAGCGCACACACCACCATTTCACAAAGTGGCTTGACGCTGAATCGGTTCACACGCGTCGCTCAATGGGGCAAACACACGGCCACCCTCACCCAGCGCGAGTTCGTCTTGTTAGAGTGCTTGATGCTGTCGCCAGGACAGATTTTTTCAAGGCAACAAATCCTCAAGCAAGTGTGGAATGTTGACTTTGATCCAGGTACCAACGTGGTCGATGTTTGCATTCAACGGCTACGTCGTAAATTGGACGATGCCCAGCCTGACGAGCTGCACGTGTTCCCCTTAGAAACTATTCGCGGCGTGGGCTATAGGCTCAATAACTGACTGTCATGCGACGCTCATTCACGTTACATGTTTTTTTATCGGTCACCCTCTGTGTCGTGGCTTTTGCAGGCGCATCTCGCCTAGTCGTCAGATGGGCCAGCGGCGAGCCATTTCAGTTGTACTTCAGTGAAGTCTTGGCACAACATGTCCAAAAAGAATTGGACACAACCGTAGGCCAACTCGATTTAAACGTATTTCAAACCAACCTTGAAAAGACAATCTTGCATGTTCATGCCAATGACATGCTGGTTTTTGTCGATAACCTCAAACCAAGCATTGAGACAGCCGCGTTTGAAGGTAGCTTGGCCTCGCAAAAGGTGGCGTGGGAGGCCTTACAAACAAAACCGTTCGAAACCACAACCATAGAGTGGGATGCGAAAAGTTGGCGTGTGGTGCGTGTAGCGATAAATTCCCAACAGCTCTACGTTGGCATCAATGCCGACGTATTTCAAAGATCACTCGACGACATATTGAAAGTCAGAAATAAGATCGCAGTCACCATGTTTCCTATTCTGATCGCTTATGTGTTGCTCACAACAGCCTTCATTATCTTTGTCGTCTTGAAGCCCATTAGAAATTTACAAAGAGCGTTTGCACAAATCAAGCTCCCAAGCCCTCAAGCCCATCTTGATACCAAAGACAATTTCAAAGAGTTCGCCACATTCATTCGTTACTTCAATGAGTTGATGGAACGGCTGAGCGCAAACTACACGCAAGCTGCACGCTTTTCAAGTGACGCAGCGCATGAGTTGCGAACGCCGCTCACCATCATCCGCGGTCATTTGAACCGACTGATCAACCAAGTGCCCGACGGCTCAGGGACGCAAATTGAGCTGTCTTTGGTGTCAGAAGAGGTTGAGCGTTTGATCTCGATATCCAACAAATTACTTTTTCTTTCACAAGCCGACGCCGGGAAAATTGATCTTGAGAAAGAAGACATCAACCTCAACGATTTGGTTGGGCAAATGATGGATGACATCAAAAGTTACAGGTCAGACCTGATGTTGATGAAAACCATTGAGGGCGTCATTCAAATCAAGGCTGATCGCGATTTAATTTTTCAATTGATGAATAACCTTTTTGGTAATGCCATCAAATACAACTACAAAAATGGCTCTATTGACTTTCAGGCGCGCGTGATTCGTCACCAAGTGCACTTCACCATCTGTAACACCACGAACCTGGAATTAGATGGCTTAGATGACCGTATCTTTCATCGGTTCTACAGGCATCTCCAAACAGAGGCTCCTGTGAATGACGGAGCCACGGGCTCAGGACTTGGACTGAGCTTGTGCAAAGAAATAGTGAAGGTACATGGAGGTGACATTCACCTGCGCGTCACAGCTGATAAAAAAGTATGCATTGAGTGCAGGATTTCACTGAACCAACATAGAAAAAACTTCTAGGCTACCGACTGACATTACAAAGCTGTTATCCACCATTACGTGCATCAATGAAGTAACAAAGATCAAGCCACAAAACCGTACCGTTCAACCCTCAATACATGGGTTTCAAAAATGAAGATACGGCATCTATTCTTGGGTTCCTTGCTACTCGCTACATCTCTGGCAGGATTTTGCGAATCCGTGCGCGACTGTGAAATGAAACGAACCAAAGATGAGCAATATCTTTGTACGGCAGTATCCATGGTCAATCCCGTGGTCTGCGACCAAATTTCATCGACAGATGGCGCCTTGTATTGCCGCGCGATGGTAGCGTCCAACTCATATGGCTGTGACAAGATCAGCAGCCCGATCAGACGTCAATCGTGTTTGATGGCAGTGCGTGACAAGCAGCGAGTGGCCATGTGGCGTTGAACAAGGCGCATGCAAGATCTTGTTCAAAAATATGGAGGCAGTGCGGGACTTCAAAAAATCATCGCGTCGTTTTATGAAAAAGTGCGTCAAGACCATGGATTGATGCATTATTTTTTTTCTGTCCCTCTGACACAAATCATGGCGGATCAGCTGATGTTTCCAAGGTACATCATGCGAAAGCCGGAAATAGATTACCGCCAAGATGTCGTGCAAACGGCGATTGCAGATATTCGCATTTCAATGCATGTGTTTGAAGACGTCATCAAACTCTTGCACATCGTGTTAGCGAATGCCAAAGTGCATCGAAACGACGCGCCACGCATGGCCATGCACATCATTGAGATGGTGGAAGAGACCCGCAGCAAAGTGGCGGACACCAAAAAGTCTTTTTACAAGCCTGCGGATATCACTCACGATGTGTTGCTGACTTTTTTCCGCTCACAAGGCATCGAAAGCAAGCTCAATTCAGCCACGAATGAAATTGATTCGATGGCGATGTACGGTTTGGCCTATCCGCTTCACACCAAGATCGACAAGTCAGGTTCTGCAATTGAACTTTTTGCACGCGCTAAGGCCAAAGAATCGGTTGAGGTGTTTGATCTGCACCCCATCGTCATGTCTGCCTCGGCACTTATTACGCCTTTGAATTTTCGCGTTTTCAAAGATGACGATGGGCATGCCGTTTTTGAAGGCAGCTATCGCGTACCCACCCAATATGGCGTACCTAAGCGCTTGCTACAACGCGTGACTAACCATTTCACTTGGCGGTTTGAAGAAGCATTCAAGGCTGACGCGCAAGAGCTGCTGATCAATGTGATGGCGCCGTCCAAGGATAAGGTTTTATTTGCTAATGCGTAAAACCCATGTGGCTTCAAATGCGACATACGCATTTTAAAATCACCGACCCAAATAAATAAGTTATTTAGAATTAGTTAGTTTTCTTAGAGCTAATGCGAGGCATGCGTGGCGGCATTCGTAATATTGATCCAGCAACTGGCCAATTTTCGGATGAGTATCTTGTCCGTCCAAATCCTGCAAAGGCATTCGAGATGCTTATGTCGGTTGTGGAGTACCGCATACCAAAACTGGCTAGAACTAAACTTATATCGACCGAGGTGGAATCAAACCAGTCAAATGAGAACTTCAATGTTTTCACCGAACTACTTCGTAGCATCAAGGCTCAGCGACAAGCAGATCAAAGGAAATAAAATTGACCGCATTCGCTTATTATTAGAAATCAATCCTAAATTCATGAAAGTTTCTTCGGCGATGAGTTTTATGATGTACGACTGTGAAAAGCTGAATGACGCCGATCCCCTGTGCTATTCGAAGAGAGACCGGCTCCAAGTACTTCGGGCTCTTTTGTATGGTCGTTAGTCATCTGAGGAGAGAGTTTTGAGCTTTGACCTTGTCGATTGGCTGAATAAAATCGGCTTGCCCCAATATGCCGAGGCTTTCCATGCACAGGATCTTGATTACCAGTCAATCTCCGAGCTAACTGATGCCGATCTGAGAGAGCTCGGTGTTTCAACTATCGGGCAGAGAAAAACAATTTTGCGAGAGACCGCGAAGTTGGCCGCACTAGCCTCTGACTCGCTTCCGCACCCAGTTTCAGACCTTGGCTATCATCGGTTTAGGCTTGGTGATCCTAATCAGCATCCGGAGAGCATAAAGACGCGGAAGCTCTTTTTGAGCTACGGCCACGATGACTACACAGTCGAAGTGGAGGCTATGCGAGATGCACTTTGCGAGCGAGGCCATGAGGTTTGGTTTGATGGCGAGCAGCTGACTACTGGCCATGACTGGGAGCAGCGTATCGAGAAAGGCTTAGCGTGGTGTGATTGCGTCGTGCTCACGATGACGCCGCACTCGGTCCGTCGCCCAGACGGGTTCTGCCTGAACGAGATCGCCAAGGCACTTGAGCTTCGCAAGCCCATCATTCCCATTCTGTTGATGGATGTCCCTCAGGGATCTCCCACCTCCATCTGCCGTATCCAATATCTGGACTGGAGAGATGCCGTGCCTGCCGTGGAGAAAAGCGAGCGCTTCAATCAACGGGTCACACGCTTGTTGCAAGCCATCGAGGAAGACAAGCTCGATTTTGAAGGGGGGCAGCAAAGGCTTGTTCGCCACCTACAGCCCATCAATTTTGATGGTGACCTTCAGCGCCATGTCGCCAGCTTTAAAGGCCGGGCGCAGCTTGAGGCGAAGATACTTGGGTGGCT